>CAKQVC010000084.1 GCA_934277655.1 uncultured Clostridia bacterium | reverse complement strand
TTACATGGGTTCCGAAGATCACGAAAGAAGACATCCGTCCGGATGCTGACTATGTATATATTACGACGAATAATACAATTTATGGAACGAAATACAACTATGTTCCGGAAACAGGTGATATTCCTCTGGTAGCTGATATGTCTTCAAACATTCTTTCTGAAGAAGTAGACGTATCCAAGTTCGGGATCATCTGGGCAGGCGCTCAGAAAAACGTTGGACCGGCAGGTACAGCAATTGTTATCGTAAGAGAAGATCTGATCGGAAATGCAGGTGCAGATGTACCGACTTATTTGGATTATAAAGTACACGCAGAAAACGGTTCCATGTATAATACACCACCTTGCTTCTCCATCTACGTTGCAGGAGAGGTATTCAAATATCTCAAGAGCATCGGCGGAATCAAAGAGATGGAAAAGAGAAATAAAGAAAAGGCAGGAATGCTTTATGACTACATTGACGGAAGCAGCTTGTACAAGTGCCCGGTAGCGAAGGAAGATCGTTCCCTGATGAATGTGGTATTCGTTACAGGAGATGCGGATCTGGATAAGAAATTTGTAGCTGCTGCAAAGGAAAAAGGTCTTGTAAATCTGGCAGGCCACCGCTCCATCGGAGGTATGAGAGCAAGTATCTACAATGCAATGCCGAAGGAAGGCGTAGAGGCTTTGATCGCTTTCATGAAGGAGTTTGAAGAGGAGAACAAATAGATGAAATATCTGATTGTTGTGCCGGACGGTTCAGCAGATGATCCAATCGACTCTCTGGGGGGCAGAACGCCCCTGGAAGCTGCGGATCTGTCAACAATCGATATGCTGGCCTCAAAAGGCGAAATAGGTTTTTGTAAAACTGTGCCTGATGGAATCAGCCCGGGAAGCGATTCGGCAAATCTTTCCGTTATGGGGTACGATCCGAGGAAGTATCTGACGGGAAGATCTCCACTGGAAGCAGCTGCGATCGGAGTCGATATGAGCGATGATGATATTTCTTTTCGCATAAATTTTGTGACGGTCGATCCTGCAGGTGCAGATCACTGTGAAGATTTCATTATCCGGGATCATGCAGCAGGCGATATCGAAACCGAGGACTGCAGTGTACTTTTAGATATAATAGCGGAAAACTTTCAACAGGAAAATCTGAGCTTTTATCTTGGGACTGGTTACAGACACTGCATGATCATTAACCGGAAACATCCAAACGGACACACCGATTATAAGTGCGTTCCGCCTCATGATATCCTGGACAGGAAGATTGGCGAGTATCTGCCGAAAGGCCCGGGTGCAGATTTTCTTATTGATATGATGAAAAAAAGCTATGAACTTTTGAAAGATCATCCGATCAACAAGGCAAGAGAAGCCAAAGGGCTCAATCCAGCCAACTTTATCTGGATCTGGGGGCAGGGAACCCGTCCGTGTCTTCCTGATTTCAACGAAAAATTCGGTGTGAATGGTACGGTAGTTTCTGCTGTGGATCTGATCAAAGGAATTGGCATATTCGCCGGGCTGCATGTACCTTATGTAGAAGGTGCAACCGGAACAATCAATACAGATTATGAAGCAAAGGTAAAAAAAGCAATCGAAGAATACCAGTCTGGAAGAGACTTTGTGTATATGCACATCGAAGGTACCGATGAATGTTCCCACCAGGGAAAGCTGGAAGCTAAAATGCAGTGTGCCGAGTATATCGATTATCGTATTGTCAAGCCATTGTATGAATATCTGAAAAGCACAGGCGAAGCATTTAAAATCCTGGTCATCCCGGATCACAGAACACCGCTTGCAATCAGAACACATTCATCAGATCCGGTTCCATATGTCATTTATGATAGCAGACAGGAAACGGAGCCTGATACGAAAAAGCAATTTAATGAGAAAGCAGCGGCAGCATCCGGTAACTATGTAAAAGACGGCTTTACTTTGGCAGATAAATTTTTTGAAAGAATGTAGATTGCGGAAGCTTCATCAATAAAAAACAGAAACGATTAATGATTTCACATTTTGCGGAAACGGCTGGAAGCTGTTTCCGCAAACTTACATTATCACAGAGAATAACGAAAAGGATAAGATATGAAGAAATTGGGACGTATTGCCATCAGTCTGATGATGGTAGTTACACTAACGATGTCTTCACTTACTTCTGTTGCATTTGGAGCGTCGGAACCGAATCTTACGGCGGGCGCTTCCTACCTGTACTGTGCAACAACAGATGAGGTGCTGTGGGAAGACAATGCAGATAAAAAAGATAATATCGCCAGCATAACCAAGCTGATGACCTGCCTGATCGCAGTCGAGGAGCTGGGACTGGATGCTGAGGTTACCGTGGATGCGGAGGCTACCCAGGTAATAAAATCCGACACATTTGTCTATGCAGGAGAAAAAATCAAGGTCAGAGACTTAGTTTACGGTGCATTGCTTGCATCAGCCAATGATGCAGCAAAAGCCCTGGGACTGGCTGTTTCAGGCACGCAAAAAGCATTTGCGAAGAAAATGAATGCGAAAGCGAAAAAGCTGGGATGCACGAACACGCATTTTACCAATGCCAGTGGCGTCTACAGCAACAATCAGTATTCCTGCGCCAGAGATGTAGCGAAAATTGCAAAGGCAGCTTTTGCGAACAAGGACATCAGGGCCATTGCAGGGACCGCAGAATATACAGTTCCTGCAACCAATAAGCCTGGACAGGTCAAACTGAAAACTACGAATTTACTGTTAAAAGGCGGCACGGTTGATCTTCCGTCCGGACCGGTAAAGGTCGAGGAATATGATGGCGTCATTGCAGGAAAGACGGGAACCACCAACGACCAGAGAACGACGATGGTTGTGCTTTGCGATATTGACGGATTTCAGGTCTATGCGGTCATCATGGATTCCACCCTTCAGAATCGGTTTAATGACGTGAGAAGGCTGCTCAATTATGCGAAGCAGACGCTTAACAAGTATACGGTATTTAAAAAAGGTGCTGTTTTTGGAGAAGCAAAGCTGAAAGGCGGAGCAACCAACCGGGTCGAAGCTGTTAGTGCGATCGAAGGATTTATCAATCTTCCAGAAGGTGCATCGGCATCATTGGTATCCACGAAAACAAAGTACCTGAGCGACTTGAAGGCGCCGATAAAAAAAGGTCAGAAAGTAGGAACGGTAACCATTTATCTGGCAGACGATCCTGTATCAACCTGCGTGCATCGGCTGATGTGGAAGAAGGTTGGTTTCTATCCCCTGTGGGGATTACAAATTTCCAAACGGTTGTTCTTCTTCTGGTAATCGTCTTAATTCTCGGCTTCTCTGTGTTTATTGCAGCGATGCGGGTCTCAAATAAGAAGAAGAGAAAGCTGGCCCGTCAGGCAAAACTCCGTGAGCTGGCCCGTCAGCAGATAGAACGGGAAAGAGACACACGACAAAGGAACTGGCCATATTAACATGTTTGATATTAAAGAGAATTTAAAAAAACTCCCGGATACTCCGGGAGTTTATATGCATAAGGATAAACTTGGGCAGGTTATTTATGTAGGCAAAGCAATTTCTCTGCGAAACCGCGTACGCCAATATTTTCAAAGTTCTGCAAATCAGAGCCCGAAAGTACGTGCTATGGTGGCGCATATTGCGGAATTTGAATACATTACCTGCCAGACCGAAATGGAAGCCTTGATTTTGGAGTGCAATCTGATAAAGAAATATGCACCCAAGTACAATGTTCTCCTGCGTGACGATAAGACCTACCCTTACATCAAAGTTACCATGCAGGACGATTATCCACGTGTACTGAAAACACGTCTGATCGAAAAGGATGGCAGCCGTTATTTCGGACCATACAGCGATGCCGGGGCTGTCAATATGACAATCGAACTGCTGAATAAGATATTTGTTTTGAAGCGATGTTCAGCGAAAAGTTTCCCGACGGGATATAAGCCGTGCTTGAACTATCATATCAACGACTGCAGGGGCATCTGTACCGGTAATGTCAGCCGTGAGGAATATGGCAGGGAAATTGATAAGGTTCTGCAGTTTTTGAGCGGAAAACAGAAATCAATCCTGGATGAGCTGACTGCTAAAATGGAGAAGGCTTCCGAAAACCTGCAGTTTGAGGAAGCTGCTACGTATCGGGATTATATCCTTTCCATCAAGGCACTGGATGAAAAACAGCGTGTGACGGTGGTAGGGGGAAGTGACTTTGACATGGTGCTTCCGGTCGGAAAAGGCGAAAATGCATCTGTTGTCGTATTTCCTGTCAGAGGTGGCAAGCTGATCGGCAGAGAAACGTTCAACATGCAGGCAGAAGGCGAAGATGACTACCAGTCTTTGACTGGTGAATTTATCAAGCAGTATTACAGCATGTGGGCGGCTGTGCCTCGGGAAATTGTAGTGTCGGAACCGTTGGAAGATGCAAAACTGATAGAAAAGTATCTGGAAAGTCTGGGAGAAGGACGCAAGGTCCGGATTTTTACACCGCAGAAGGGTGATAAACGCGCACTTCTGGATCTGGCAAGACGTGATGTAGTAGAAATGTCCAAGACGCTGGAAGTCAAGGTTGCAGCAGCAAAAGAAAAAGAAGATGCATTACGGGATGCCATGAAACGCCTGCTTGGGATCGAAAAGGAGTTTTACAGGGTAGAATCTTACGATATTTCGAATACAAACGGAGTGGATACCGTGGGGGCGATGGTCGTGTTTCGTAACCTGAAACCCGTGCGCAAAGACTACCGGCGTTTTAAGATCAAGACGGTGGAAGGAGCGAATGATTACGGTAGTCTGCAGGAAATGCTGTATCGCCGGTTCAAACGTGCGAAAGCAGACGATCCGGGTTTTCGAAATCTGCCAGATCTGATTTTGATGGACGGCGGACAGGGGCAGGTAACCTCTGCAGAAAAAGTCCTGGTTGCCATGGGATTTTCCATACCAGTCTTAGGCATGGCAAAAGATGACAGCCACCGGACCAGAGCACTTGTAAATGGAAACGGGCAGGAATATCTGCTGCGGGAGAATCCGCTGTTGTTCCAATACTGCGGAACCATTCAGGAAGAAGTACACCGGTTTGCGATCGAATACCATCGAAGCTTGCATAACCGGAATTCCATTACATCAGTTCTGGATCATATTCAGGGTATCGGTCCGGTTAAACGAAATGCACTGCTCAGCCATTTTCAGTCAATTGATGATATCAAAAAGGCAGATATCCAGCAGCTGATGGAGGTACCGGGAATTACCGAAAAAAATGCAGAGTCTATACGCGCTTATTTTAAACAAGAAAAAAATTTTCCTGTTGCCTGAAACCCTGTTTTATGGTATATTAATATTATCTATGAGGGGAAAATCCCGGCTCTTATGAACGGAGGAATAAAAAATGACAGACGAAAAGAAAAACATGGAAGAAGAAGTTGATGTGATCACACTGGAATTTGACGATGGTGTTGAATTAGAATGTGAGATTATGGGCGTGTTTGAACATGCAGGAAAAGAATATATCGCATTAATTCCGGACGATGATTCTGATGATGTTTATATCTACGGCTATAAAGAAGTCGGCGATGACGAATTTGAACTGGTTGACATCGAGGATGACGCTGAATTTGAAGCTGCTGTAGCTGAGTTTGATGCTATCATGGCAGAAGAAGAATAAGCACAGATATAAAAATTTTGTGATGTGATGTGGATACCCGAAAGCAGAGCCGTTTCAGGCTAGGCGTTCGGGTATTTTTCATGAAGATTTTACCTGAATTTAACGTTACTTTCTGCTGAAACAGAGTAAAATATATACGAGAGAATAAAAAAAAGAGTAAAGGAAATACGTGAAGAAAGGAGAACTTCATATGGAAAAATTGAGAGCAAAAAAGGGATTCATCTGCGATATGGATGGTGTTATATACTGGGGAGGGCGGCTTCTTCCCGGTGTGAAAGAGTTTGTAGACTGGCTGCAGAGAGAGGGAAAGCGTTTCCTTTTTTTGACCAACAACAGCGGTCAGACACCTTTGGAACTGAAACTGAAGCTGCAGGCAATGGGGCTGGATATTGACGAAAGCCATTTCTATACCAGTGCATTGGCTACTGCAAAATTTGTAAGTCAGCAGACCTATCACTGCAGCGCTTACGTCATTGGAGAACCGGGACTGGTAGGAGCCCTTTACCAGTGCGGAGTTGCAATAACTGATAAAGACCCGGATTATGTGATTGTGGGGGAGAGCCAGAATTATAATTATGAGGCGATTTGCAAGGCTGTTACATTGGTAAGAAATGGTTCTAAATTGATCGGAACAAATTTCGATATGACGGGACCATCAAACAGAGGAATTATTCCGGCATGTCGTGCATTGATCTCTCCGATTGAAATGGCTACCGGCAAACAGGCATATTTCGTTGGCAAGCCGAACCCGCTGATGATGCGTACGGGTCTGAATCTGCTTGGCGTACATTCTGAAGAGGCGGCTATGATCGGAGACCGTATGGATACAGATATTGTGGGCGGAGTCGAAAGCGGACTGGACCCGATTCTGGTACTTTCCGGGGTTACTTCAAGAGAAGAGATTGATAACTTCCCTTACAGACCGAGACTGATCCTGAACGGAGTCGGGGATATTCCGGCAACAGAGGCTTGAATATGGGTAAAAAGCAGGATTCGAAAAAGCGAAGATAAGAATAAATCGTAAAAAAGGAAACAGATACAACGATAAAGGAAAAAACCCTTTTGCTGTATGAAAACAGCAGAAGGGTTATTTTTTTTTGAAAAAAATAAGACCTGGTACTATGCATGATAACGACAGAGTATAACATTAGGATCCATAAGTGGAAAAGGATATGCAACGTTGCATCTATAAGATAAAAATTATGCAAATTTGCACAAAAACGCACCGCAATATTGTGTATTAGAAACAAAAAATGACGAAAAACGTTGAAAATACGCAAATGCTTTAATGTGAAAAAGTTTTGGCACGATTCTTGTAATTGTATGAATATACATACAGAAAAATGAAAGGGGCGAAAATGATGAATAACTTTTCTTTTTCAATGCCAGCGGGGATCCGCTTCGGAATCGGAATCCACAGACAGCTTGGCAAAATCTTAAAAGAAGAGATGAATTTTCAAAAAGCTTTTATATTAACGGGTCGGCATATCGGTAAGTCCGGAATCATAGAAAAGATCACAGCAGCTCTGACAGAGGAAAGCGTGCCATGGGAGGTCTTTGCAGAAGCGGTACCGGAACCGGCGGTAGAAGATATCGACAGGATTGCTGAAGTCCTGAGAAAAAGTGAGGCTGATGTGGTCATTGCAGTCGGAGGCGGAAGCCCTATCGATACGGCAAAAGCAGTCTGTATGTTGATGACACATGAAGGATCCTGCAGAGACTATCTGTTCGGAGGAAGTAAAACAGTCACAAAGCCGGGCCTGCCGCTTATCGCAGTTCCGACAACTGCCGGAAGCGGAAGCGAAATGACAGCAGCTTCGGTCATTGAAGATAAGCAGAAAAATGTGAAATTGTCTATAACCAGCACATATCTGATACCGAAGATGGCACTCATCGATCCCGAGCTGCAGACAGGAATGCCTAAATTTATCACGGCAACCACTGGCATGGATGCACTGACCCATGCGATTGAAAGCTATGTATCGACCAGAGAAAATCCAGTAGCAGATGTATTCGCACAGAAAGCAATCGAGCTGATTGGACGCAGCATTCGCATTGCAGCAGAGGATGGAGAAAATCTGCACGCAAGAGCAGATATGGCTCTGGCAAGCACGTTGGCAGGCGTCGCCTTTATGAACGGAGGACTGGGAGTCGTACAT
>CAKQVC010000083.1 GCA_934277655.1 uncultured Clostridia bacterium | reverse complement strand
GTTCCCGACTGCCGCTGCGACGGATTCGATCGTATTAAAACCGATGTCCAGGTTTCTTGCCCGTTTTAATACAAACTTTTCCGTCAAAACCGTCTCAAAGCAACCTCTTCTGCCACAGTTGCAAAGTTCTCCATCCGGAACCACTGTCATATGACCGATCTCACCTGCTCCGTTAAAAGACCCCCTCAAAAGGTGACCATCAATAATAACTGCACTTCCAACACCTTCGATACCCATTTCCAGATAGGCAATGTTATTGGATGTCTTGCCTCCGGCCGCCAGAAGGATCCGTTCTCCATACAGCGCTGCTTTACAGTCATTTTCCAGAATAACTGGCATCTGAAGCATTTCTTCCAGGATTTCTTTTGCGTTCACATCATACCATTTAAACTGGCTGGAAGCCACGATGATGCCATTTTCAGAGTCAACATGAGCCCCAAGTGTCAGTCCGCAACATTTAACAAGCTGCTTGTCAATCTTGGCAAATCCCGTCATCTCTTCGAAAGCATCCAGAATTCTCTGTGCCACATCAACAAAGCTATCATTTCTTGGACGAATGATCAACTCCCGATATACGACAAATCTGTGGGTCAGATCCATGATCGATGTCCGCACACAGCTCCCCTCAATGTCTAAGTTCAGACTGTATGCCTTCTCTGCACAAAGTTCCAGCATTACCGATGGACGACCGCCAGATCCATGACCTGCATTTTTTTCGGAAACTGCACGCACGATTTCATGTTCCGTCAGTTCCGAAATCATACGAGTCATGCTGGTAGCACTCAGTCCTGACAGCTTTGCGAGCTGGATCCTGGAAATCGGACCATGCTGCCGGATCATGGTGCAAACTCCTTTTAAATTATTAAATTTTAAATCAGACTGCTGTTTAAACGCACTCACACTTGTTCCGCCTTCCTTGCTTCCGTAATTTCACGATATTGACTTACCTCCGAAGGAGTTGCCAAAACGAAATGTTCCGGCTCAATCTCAACCCATTCCAGAGTTTGTCCATCATCATTATAGCAGAAAGGGTCATAAATTTGTAACTTTTTCTTCTTTTCCAGGCGTGGGTTCGGGATTGGAACTGCAGAAAGAAGCGCTCTGGTATATGGATGGAGCGGATTACGGAAAAGCCTTTCGGTCTCCGCCATTTCTACGATCTCGCCTTTTCGGATAACCGCAATGCGATCTGCAATAAAGCGCACTACCGACAGATCATGTGCAATAAACAGATAGGTAAGCTCCCTTTCCTTCTGAAAACGGATCAGTAAATTTAATACTTGGGCACGAATGGATACATCCAATGCAGAAATCGGTTCATCGGCAATGATAAATTCCGGATTCATCGCAAGACATCTTGCAATTCCAATCCGCTGTCTCTGCCCTCCGGAAAATTCGTGTGGGAAGCGGCTTGCAAACTCAGGCAGCAGTCCTACAGAAGTCAAGGCTTCTTCTACCTTTGCTTTTTTCTCTTCCTCGGACATATTCGGATGAATCTTCATAAGCCCTTCCAGCACAATATCACTTACTTTGGCACGTTCATTCAGACTTGCCATCGGATCCTGGAAAATCATCTGTATGTTACGGATGACCTCTCGATCTTCTTCTTTCGATAACTTGCCGTTAATCTTCTTGCCTTTATACAAGATTTCTCCGCCACTGGTCTGGTTAATACGGATAATGGATCTTCCGATGGTGGTCTTTCCTGAACCGGATTCTCCTACCAGCCCAAAGGTTTCCCCTTTATAAATGTAAAAGCTTACACTCTTGATTGCATGAAAAGTCTTTTTTCCCTTTCCAAAAGTAACATCAAGGTTCCGTACGTCCAGCAGGATTTCTTTCTTATCAGTTTTCATCGGTCTCATCCTCCTTTCCCATTTCTCTCAGCCTGCGAATCGCATCCGGCGGATCAATCTTCGGTGCTCTCGGGTCAAGAAGCCAGGTTTTGGCCCGATGTGTCGGGCTGACCTGAAAATATGGCGGGCGATAGTGGAAATCAACTTTCAGTGCCCACGGATTTCTCGGAGCAAAAGCGTCTCCGCGAATCTGCTGAAACAGATTCGGCGGTGTTCCCTGAATGCAGTAAAGCTCTTCTTCACTGCCAGCAAGCTGCGGCAATGAACTTAACAGAGACCAGGTATACGGATGCTGCGGGTCGAAGAAGATTTCTTCGCACTCGCCGACTTCGATGATGTCGCCGGCATACATAACCGCAATACGATCCGCTACATTGGCTACAACACCCAGGTCGTGAGTAATATATATGGTCGTAAGATCATGTTTTGTTTTTAATTCCTTTAACAACTGGAGGATCTGTGCCTGAATCGTAACGTCCAGTGCCGTTGTCGGCTCGTCGCAGATCAAAATTTCAGGGTTGCATGCCAAAGCAATGGCGATAACAACTCTTTGTCTCATACCACCAGAGAATTCATGCGGATACTGTTTCATCCTTCTTTCCGGTTCTGCGATCCCAACGTCCGTAAGGATCTCCGCTATTTTAGCGTTGGCTTCTTCGCCTTTTAATCCCTGGTGGATGCGAAGTGCTTCTCCGATCTGCCATCCGATAGTTTTCAGAGGATTCAAGCTTGTCATTGGATCCTGCATGACCATAGCGATCTTGCCACCGCGGATTTTTCTCCAGGTTTTTTCATCTTTCAGTTTTATCAAATCCTGTCCTTCATACCAGATCTCACCGCTGTCAACCCAGCCATTCTTATCCAAAAGTCCCATGAAATTTTTGATGAAAACAGACTTTCCCGAGCCGGACTCTCCCACGATTGCCAGGCTTTCCCCTTTATAGATGTCCATGGAAATCCCACGGAGAGCATGAAGCTGCTGACCGCGGAGGTTAAATTTTACATGTAGGTTCCGTACAGAGATAATGGTTTCTTTTTTATTTGCTTCCATGACTTGCCTCCTCTATACGTGATTCTTCGGATCCGATGCGTCTGCAAAGGCGTTTCCGATAACATAAAATGCGATCGTGATAAAAGCGATAACCGCAGCTGGGAACAGCAACTGATACCGCAATGGCTCTGACATCATCAGGACACGGCCGTCGTTTACAAGGTTACCCAGTGACGGGATAGAAACTGGAAGTCCCAGTCCGATATAAGTAAGGAATACTTCATCACCCATAGCCCCCGGGATTGCGAGAACGGTCTGCAGCGATACAACAGAAACAAGCTGCGGAATCAGGTTTCGTACAATAATTTTTCCCGTAGACGATCCCAGGCAACGGGATGCCAGGTTGAAATCTCGGTCTCTGATAAAAATAACCTGGTTTCGCACAAATCTTGCCATGGCAATCCAGCCTACCATACACATGGAGATGATAATAGTTGTCAGACTTGGTCTGAGTATGTAGGAAACCAGAATCAGAATCAAAGTCTGCGGAATATTGCTGATAATGTTATACAGTTCTGTAAAGACTTTATCAACTTTGCGGACATAACCCCAAATCAGTCCCAGGATCATTCCTACTACCAGGTCGGACAATGCAACTACGATGCCGATAAACAGTGAAGTTCTGGTTCCTGCCCAGATTCTTGCCCATAAGTCCTGCCCGATGTCATTAGTCCCGAACCAAAATTCACTGCTTGGTGGAAGATTTCTGAGGTGCATGCCTGTAGTCGGATCATTGTTAATCAAGGTTGCGGGACGCTGTCCCGGAAGATACGGCTGAATGATCGTAAAGAGGATCAGCACTACCAGAGCAATTACCAAAACTGCAACAATTTTATTCTTCCAGAAGTGTTTTAGCGTGCTTCTCCAGTAGGAATAGTTGGAGTAGCTTACTTTTTCCGCTTCCTTTGCATCGAATTCTGATGGAACAAACATATCTGCGGGGATCGCTGCGATTTCCTCTTCTGTCAGAACATCTTTATAAGAAGGGTCAAACCCGCTTTTCTCCATGTCCATTCCATTGTTCATGTTTTCTTCCAGTTCTTCTACTTTACGGCAAAGAAGATTCATTTTTAGATTGTGTTTCATCGATTTCCCTCCCCTTTTGCCAGTTTAATACGTGGATCTAAAAGTCCCATGAAAAAGTCTCCAAGGAACATTCCTAGGATACCGATAGCCGAATAAAGCAGTACCAGTACTTGTACCATGGAGTTATCCTGACGCTGGATAACGTCGATCAGAAGTCCGCCTGTTCCTGGAATCGAGTATAAGTGTTCAACATAAATGGATCCGATGATCGTCATCAGAATGGATCCCGGCAGGAACTGTGCCATCGGAACAAAAGCGTTTCTGAAAACGTGTTTCATCATGATGTCGCGTCCGCTTACGCCCTTTGCCTGTGCCAGTTTCACATAGTCCATGTTCATATTATCCAGCATATATCTTCTCATCCATAACGCATACCCTGCGATACTGCCTAAAGAGATTGACACGATCGGAAGAATCAAGCTGACCGGATTGCTTGCACTGTACACCAGTGGCAGCCCGGTAAGGCTGGTTCCGTATAATTGAATAAATAAATGATAAATAGCAGCCGGAAGTGCTTCCACAACAACGATGAAGCCGGTTCCTAATTTATCCCATATTTGTCCTTTTTTATGTGCCATAAATGCACCCATCGGAATGCCTGCAGCCAGCGCCAGGACCTGTGACCATAACCCGATTTTCAAGGAAATCGGAATCTTTGTTTTTAAAATATCTGCAATCGGATAACCGGTACGGTATACCCATGATTCGCCCAGATCACCGTGGAGCAGATCGCCGTAAAAATGCATCAGCTGGACAGGGATCGGGTCAAGAAGCCCTTTTTCGTTGAGCAGGGACTGCACAGTATCAGCACTCAGCTTATCATAATTTGCACCTAAAAAACCTTCAATCGGCATAAAGCGCAGCAGGATAAAAATTACTGTAACGATGACGAAAAGACTGAAAAGTGCACCCAAAAGTCTTTTTAAAGTATATTTCAGCATTCGCTTTCTCACGCTCCTTTTTCTCTTATTTTAAAGCAAGCTGGCATTGCCATCGCAATGCCAGCTGCGCCATAAAAGTTGAATCTAGTTTTACTTCGCTGCGTTCAGAGCTTCTGCTCTTTCGCTTTCCCATGCGCTATACTGCTCATTATATTCATCCATGCTCATTGCTTCTTTCATAACATGTTTGCCTTTATATTTCCATACGCAAACGCCAAATGGAGAATACTCTCCGTCGAATACAGATAACTTCGATGCCACATATCCGTTGGAGTGAACACGCAGAGGAATAACGAATGCTTCTTCAATCAGCCATGCTTCTGCCTTCGCAAAGAGTTCATATCTCTTCGTCAGGTCTGTCTTTTCAGCTTTAGCTTCCAGGATCATCTTGTCATAAACTTTCTGAGTCTTGCCGATGGAATCTTTTTCTGTGATGATACCGTTCTTATAATCTTCTTTTGTATACTTATATCCAGTCAGGTAATCCGGATCTGTACAGCTGTTCGTCCAGTTGTAAGACCAGTCAACTCCCCAAGGTTCTGCATAAGTTTCCGGATCGGCATAGTCAGGGCCCCATCCTTCTTCAATGAATCCGAACTTACCGGTGCTTCTTACTTCCGTTGTATAGTTTGTAGCCGGACCAGCGATCAGTACCAGATCGATATAATCACTTCCAAGAAGTCCTTCCAACTGCTGTTCTACAACCTGTGCAACGGAATCCTGGTTTACTTCGTCTGTACGATAGTAGTAAGGAACGACTACAGGGAATTTACATCCTGCTTCTGTCAGTTCTTTGATTGCCTGTTCCTTATACTTCAGTGCTTCTTCTTCATTGAAAGAGTTGTTATTGCTGATGTCAGCCAGCTCTCCGATCTGTGTATAATCCTTGCCGTCGATGGATACAAAGTTTGGAGGAGTGATAGTATTCATCATGCATACTTCCGGGCTGTATGGATCGTAGCAAGCCATTGCTTTAACTTTATCAATACCCTTGGCAATAGATTTTCTCCATGCAGCGTTGTTTACAGCCAGCTTGTAGTTTTCGCTGTCATACTGCTTATCGAATTTCGGTTCAAAATCGAAGAACCACCACATTGCGTCGTAGGTCGGACGGTTCGGACGTACGCTGTCTTTCGTTGATTCATCATTCAGCCAGTCGTCCAGAATGCTTGTTGTGATGTTTGCTTCATCAATTTCGCCTCTCTTGTACATTTCAGGAGCAAGCGTATCTGCTTCTGCATTGTATGTACCTTCGATTCTTGCGATATATACTTTATCTTTATCCCAGTAGTTTTCATTCTTTACCCAGATGCTGTTTGCCTGTGGTTCCCAGGATTCGCAGATATAAGCGCCGCAGTAAAGCAGTGTATCTGCAGATGTCCCGAAGGAATCTCCACAGCTTTCAACGAACTGGCGGTTTGCCGGCATGAAGCAGACATATGTCAGTACAGAAAGGAAGTACGGGCAGCTTTCAGACAGAGTATATTCTAATGTATAGTCGTCAACTGCGCGAACGCCGACTTTCGAGAAGTCCTTGATGTCACCATTATAGTAAGCTCTTGCATTCTTAATAACGTTGCAGACATTATCTACCGTGTTCGATTCGTTCTTTGGTGTTAAAACGTACTGAATACCATAAACAAAGTCATCTGCTGTTACTTCTCCGTATTCATTGCCCTGATTGTCGTACCATTTCACGCCTTTTCTCAGGTTGAAGGTCCATGTCAGACCATCATCACTGGAAGTCCAGGATTCAGCCAGACAAGGCTGCTCGATGCCGTACTGATCATATTCGATCAACGTGTCTACAAAGTTGGCACTGGATTTGAAATCATCTGTTGTAGATGTTTTCAAATAGTTCATGGTCGCCGCTTCACGGGAATACAGATAATGGTAAGTCGCATTTTCTACGTACGGAGAATCGCTGTCGCCATCTGCGGATCCATTTTCATTGCCGCCGCATGCAGCCAATGTAAAGGTCATTGCCAGAACCAACAGTAATGAAATCAGTCTCTTCGTTCTCATAATGATGCACCTTTCTTTCTTTAATATTTTCTTTTTAAAGATACTCGACGTTATATTATTAACATCATGTTATTAACAGTATATCATCTATTGTTTGCCATGTCAATTGAAATAGTACTTAAAAGAAATTGCTTTTTTGTAAAACTCATGGTATGATTTACGCAAAGAGTCTTAGTTGATATCGTGAAAAGAAAAAGGAGAGTCCATGAAAATTTCAGTTTTCGATATTGGTGGAACGTTCATAAAACATAGTATTTTCAATGGTTTAGAGCTTTCTTGCACGCAGTTTATACAAACAAATCCGCAGCTCGGTTCAGAAAATATGATCCAGACGCTGATTCAGGTTTTAATTGAAGAAAACGCACAAAGTCCTCTTGACGGAATCGGTATCAGCACCCGTGGTCAGGTAGATTTTTCACACGGTGTTATCATTTTCGATCCACCGGATTTATTTCCGGATTACAGCGGAACACCTCTATGCACACGTATAAAAGAAGGGCTTGGAAACCCTGATATTCCGGTTATCATAGAAAATGACGGCAACTGTGCGGCTATAGCGGAAAGTGCTTTCGGTGCATCAAAAGAATATGATGACAGTCTCTGTCTTGTCTTTGGAACAGCTGTCGGCGGAGGGATTATCCATGACCGGAAGATCTACCGGGGAGCTGCCTTTTCCGCTGGAGAATTTGGAATGATGCAGCTTTTTGACAAAGAGGGATTTCCCGTTTTCTATGAAGACTGTGCTTCCGTAACTTCCCTGGTTAAAGCGGCCTCTAAGGTAAATCCGCACCTGACTGACGGCAAAAAAATCTTATCTGCCTGGGAGAAAGAGGATATAGG
>CAKQVC010000082.1 GCA_934277655.1 uncultured Clostridia bacterium | reverse complement strand
GGTCAGGGCCGGGAAAACGTAAAAAATTATCTGAAGGAACACCCTGAAATTATGGATCGCCTGGAAGTTCAGCTTCTGGATACATTAAAAAACGATGATACGCAGAAAGAACCGGAAATTCCGGAAGAAGATATTTCTGAAATCATGAATATGCTTGTAGACGAAGATGGCGTGATTATCGAATAAGACGTAGCTTTCAGAAATGTTACTTTAATATATAATTATTTTTAAAATATTATGATTAATACCTTGACATTTCAACGTTTTGATGTTATTATAAATGAGTTAGCCGCACAGACTGGGTTTTGAAGTGCAATCAATGCTGTGAATGCCACCCACAATGGCGAGACTGGATAGAGGAGGACAAATTAAGAATGTACGCAGTAATCGAAACTGGTGGAAAACAGTACAGAGTACAGGAAGGCGACGTTATCACTGTTGAAAAATTAAATGTTGAAGCAGGAGACGTTGTAACTTTTGATAAGGTACTCGTTTTAGGAGAAGGTAAAGACGTAAAAGTCGGAACACCTTACTTAGACGCAGCTGTAACAGCAACAGCTGTTGAAAATGGAAAAGGTAAGAAGGTAATCATCTTCAAGTATAAGGCGAAGAAGGATTACAGAAAGAAACAGGGTCACAGACAGCCATATACAATGGTTAAGATTGAAAGCTTAACTGGCGAAGCTCCTAAGAAAGAAGCTCCGAAGGCTGAGACAGCTGTAGCTGAAACGAAAAAAGTTTCCGCTTCCATGAAGAAAGACGAACTGATTGCTTTTGCGAAAGAAAACAACATTGAAGTAGATGAAAAAGCTACAAAGGCTGTTATCATCGAAACAATTGAAGCAGCGTTAAAGTAATTTATCTGATATAGTTAGGAGGTACTTTTTATGGCAAGTAAAAAAGGTGTAGGTAGCTCTAAGAACGGTCGTGACTCCGAGTCGAAACGTCTTGGTCTTAAGGCTGGCGACGGTCAATTTGTAAGTGCAGGAAGCATTTTAGTAAGACAGAGAGGAACAAAGTTCCACCCTGGTAACAATGTAGGCATCGGCGGAGATGATACATTATTCGCTAAGATTGACGGAGCTGTTAAGTTTGAAAGAAAAGATAAAACTAGAAAACAAGTTAGTGTTTATCCGAAAGAAGCTTAATTAGATTTTTGGACCCTGTAATTTTTATGCTACAGGGTCTTTTTTTACAAAGGAGGTTCTAAAGATGTTTGTAGATAGAGCCAAAATCTATATAAAATCCGGTAAGGGGGGTGACGGAGCTGTCACTTTCAGAAGAGAGCCTTTCGTACCGGAGGGAGGACCTGATGGAGGCGACGGAGGTCGAGGCGGCGACGTTGTTTTTCAGGCTGATCGAAACTTGAGAACTTTGATGGATTTCAAGTATAAGCGAAAATATGAAGCAGAAAACGGTCAGAACGGCATGAAGAAAAAACGTTTCGGTAAAGCAGGAGAAAATCTTGTAATCAAGGTTCCAATGGGAACGGTTGTGATCGACGAAGACACAGGTCTTGTAATGAAAGACCTGGTTGAAGATGGAGAATCTTTTGTAGCAGCGAAAGGTGGAAGAGGCGGAAGAGGCAATACGAACTTCAAAAATTCCGTTCGTCAGGCTCCAAATTTTGCTGAGGCAGGTGGACCTGCGAAGGAACGAAATGTAATTCTGGAACTGAAACTCATTGCGGATGTTGGCTTAGTCGGATTCCCTAATGTAGGAAAATCTTCTCTGCTGTCTGTAGCAACCAGTGCACAGCCTAAAATTGCAAACTATCATTTCACAACGATTGATCCGAATCTGGGTGTTGTTCAGATTCATGATAACAGCTTCGTTATGGCAGACATTGCCGGCATTATTGAAGGTGCCAGCGAAGGACTAGGTATGGGATTCAAGTTTCTGAAACATATTGAAAGAACGAAAGTTTTAATTCATGTAGTGGATGTATCTGGTTGTGAAGGAAGAAATCCAATCGAGGATTTCGATACAATCAATAAAGAACTTGAAGCATACAGTCCACGTATTTTAAAAAAACCACAACTGGTCGCTGCTAATAAAATGGATATGATCGAAGAGGATGATCCGCAGTATATTTCGTTTAAGAAACACGTAGAGGCGCAAGGTTATAAAGTATTTCCGATGTCAGCTCCGTTGAATTTGGGCGTGCATGAAATCCTGAGTGCTGCATTAGCAGAACTGCAGCGAATTGAAGCAGATCCAAATGCACAGGAAGACGATCCGAATGAATACTTTGACTTTGAAGCTGAAGACAAGGATTCGACATATCGTGATATTATATGCGGATATGATGAAGCCAACGATGTTTATACACTGGAAGGAAAACAACTTTCCAAGATATTTAATTCTACGAACTTCAATGATATGGGATCGCTCAGATATCTATATAAATACATTGAAAAAAACGGTGCTATTGACAAATTGAAGGCAATGGGACTTGAAGAAGGGGACGTTATCCGGATCCTTGATTATGAATTAGAATACTGGGACGAATACTAAAAACAAAAATACAGGAATTTGCGTTTCCTGTATTTTTTTGCTTGTCTGTCACATACACTGCAAAAAAGGCAGGTGGTATAACAGATGAATTATAAAGAAAAAATATTGACACAGATTGTTATTTGCTGCATGATCCTTTCAATCGTGAAAGCGGGGAATTTTGTACATGACGAGAAAATTGATTCTGTTAAGAAGCAGGTTCAGGCAGAAATTTCTCAAAATTATTCTATAGAGGATCTGAAAGCTGCCGGCTCAGAATGTCTGGAGAGGATAAGGAAACTTCCTGAAAAAACAGCAGAAGTTGTGAAGGAAGTGAACGGTGGAACCATTCAGCCGATTCGTGCCGCACGAGATGGGATTGTCATTAAAACCGGTATTGATCCGGAACTGGGAATGATGCTTGTCGTTCGAAGTGAAAACCGAAACTATACTTATGGAAATCTTGACCAGGTTCTGGCTGTTCCCGGTGACAAAATAAAAAAAGGGGATATTATAGGTTACTACGATAAAACGAACGCGAAAGATCTCTATTATAATTTCGATGACAATCCAACAAATTTAAAAACATAACCCCATAAGCACTATTTTGTGGTACAATAGTTCTATTAATTCTATTATAAAAGGACAAATCGGAACATGAAACGAATTTCAGAAGACGAAATCAGAAAGCTTTATGACGAGTACCAGACACCGCCCCATGTCATTGCACATTGTAGAGCAGTGGCTGAAACTGCGGAAAAACTTGGAAAAGCTTTAAATGAACATGGTTACAAACTGGATTTGAACCTGATCCGCAGTGCCGGGTTGTCGCATGATATAGCCAGAACCTGGGAGGATCACGGAGGCGTTGCAGCGGATGCATTAGAACGGCTTGGATATGTGGATGAGGCTGTAATTGTACGCATTCATATGAAATACTCAAATTTTAATCCAGTTGAAAAGCTGGATGAATGTGATCTTGTATGCCTGGCAGATCGTCTGGTCAAGGAAGACCAGTACGTAGGACTGGACGAAAGAATCAACTACATTTTGAATAAGGCTCCAAAAAAACCGGAGGTCATTCAGACAATCATGGAAAGAAAAGAAGAAACCAGGCAACTGCTATCAGAAATAGAGCAAGTAATAGGGAAAACGATTGACAACCTGTTGCAGACACAATAAAATGATGTAAGCAAATTTGAGAAGAGATGGCGAAGTCATTTCGAATCTGAAAGTACAAATGCAAGGAGATAAAATTTGATGGATATACAGAAAAAGCTGGACAGTCTCTTGAAGAGAGTTGAAAAACCAGGACGCTACATCGGCGGCGAGGTTAATTCCATACGAAAGAACCCGGCAGAGATGGATACCAATTTTGTTTTTTGTTTTCCTGACTTATATGAAATTGGAATGTCCTATTTAGGACTTCAGATATTATATCACGAAATAAACAGGCGGGAAAATTTATATTGCCAAAGAGCATTTGCACCAGCGGCAGACATGGAAGAACTTTTAAAAAGAGAAAATATTCCGCTCATGACGTTGGAAACAAAACAACCACTAAAAGAAATGGATATGGTAGGATTTACTCTTCAATATGAAATGTCCTTTACCACCGTTTTAAATATGATCGATCTGGCTCAGATTCCTGTAAAAGCAAGTGAAAGAGGAGAAGACGATCCGATTATTATTGCAGGGGGGCCTTGTGCATATAATCCGGAGCCGATGGCAGATTTTATTGATGTTTTCCTGATCGGCGATGGAGAAGAGGTATTGCCTGACTTTTTAGAAATTTATGGAGAATGCAAAAAAGCCGGTTTGTCTAAAACAGAATTTTATCAGCGAGTGTGCAGCATGGAAGGCATTTATATTCCTGCTTTCTATACATTCGAATATAATGAAGATAAAACGATAAAAAAAATATGTAAACAATATGACAAGGCACCGCTTCCTGTAAAGCGAGCAATTCTGCCGGAAATTGAATCTGTTGATTTCCCGGTCAATCCGATCATTCCAATGATTGAGGCAGTACATGACCGCTCTGTAGTTGAGACTTTTCGTGGTTGTACGAGAGGATGTCGTTTTTGCCAGGCAGGAATGATTTACAGGCCGGTAAGAGAGCGGAGTAAAGAAAAAATCCTTGATCTTGCACTTACGCAGCTAAAAAATACAGGGAATGATGAGTTGTCTTTACTTTCTCTGTCCACAAGTGATTATTCTCAATTTGAAAAAATGACGATGGAATTGATCGACTGTACGAAAAAAGAAAATGTTTCTCTGTCTCTTCCGTCGCTCCGAATGGATAAATTTGCATTTGAAGTTTTGAACAGGATTCAAGAGTTTAAAAAATCAGGACTGACTTATGCACCTGAGGCAGGAACACAGCGCCTCAGAGATGTTATCAACAAAGGTGTTACAGAGGATGATATCTTTAATTCAGCAAGACAGGCTTTGGAACTTGGGTGGAAACACATTAAACTTTATTTTATGATCGGGCTTCCGACTGAAACATATGAAGATCTTGACGGTATCGTTGAAATCGCTAGAAAAATAAAAGAAATCAACTATGAGGTCAATGGGCCGAAAGGCGGAAGATTCAATTTGACAGTCAGTGTTTCCAATTTTGTACCGAAAGCAAATACACCATTCCAATGGATTGCACAGAATACAGCAGAAGAATTTGCAGAGAAACACAATTATCTGGCAGAAAAATTGAAAATGAAAGGTGTCACATTCAATTACCACGATAATACAACCAGTGCATATGAGGCTATTTTTGCCAGAGGGGACAGACGATGCGGTAAGCTGCTCTATGAGGCTTTTCGTGCAGGATGCACATTAGACGGATGGACAGAATACTTCAATCGTGATGGATGGAAAACAGCATTTAAAAAAAGTGGAATTGATGCCGACTTTTATACAACCAGATTTCGCAGTTTTGAAGAAATCCTTCCATGGGATATTATTGACAGCGGTGTTTCTAAGCAATTCTTTATACGGGAAGCAAACAAGGCGATAAAAGAAGAAACGACAAGAGATTGCAGATATGGCTGCGTCGGCTGCGGCATAAACCAGCGTGTTAATTGTCAGATGGAGGGCTTTTATGTCAACTAGATATGTTTTAAAATTTACTAAAAGTGGATACGTTAAATATATTTCTCATTTAGATCTACTCAGGCTTTTTAAGAGAGCCTTTAAAAAGACCGGCCTTACATTGAAATATTCACAGGGATTTAATCCACATCCGAAGATGGGTTTTGCGCAGCCGCTTTCACTGGGATATTCCAGTATCTGCGAGTTAATAGAATTTGAAACGATAGAGCCGCATGAGCTGGAATCTATCAAATCAAAAATGCAAGGCGAAATGCCGGAAGGAATTGAAATTACAGAATGCACCAGTCTTTCGGATGATATAAAATCACTGGCTTCCGATGCGGATGAAGCCGAGTATATCATTACGATTCCAACATCACTTGACGAAAATGTTTTGCGTGAAAAATTAGAACAATATTTACAACAAACAGAAATATTTGCATTAAAGCGCCAGAAAAAAACGAAAAAAATGGAACCTGTTAGTATAAAACATATGCTGCGTCAGCTGAAGATTGAAAAAAAGGATGGCGACGAATCAGCAGTTCTTACAGCAGATCTTGACTGTGGCAGCAAGTCTAACTGTAGTCCTGAATTAGTTATTGCAAGCTTTTGTAGCTTTGCAGGTATTGATACGCCACGTTATGAAATGGAAGTAGAGCGGACGAAGATAAAATTTGTAAACAAATTACAATTCTAGGTTGACAAGCTCCTTATTTGTGTTGTAAAATATTCCAGTAAATATCAGACATGATTTACTGGAATTGTAGCACAAAAGGGGGCTTTTTTTATGGATCAAACAAAATTTTTGAGAGATTTGAAAGATTTAGGACAGATTCGACACTTCTCTGATCTAAAAGAATTTATAAGAACACATCAGGATTTTGTCAAAAAATTTGTTCTGCCCTTTTTTGTATTTTTACTGATTTTAGGGATGTGGATCTTCGGTGGAGATGATCATAAAGATGTAGTCGAAGAGTCTGACCAAAGCACAGTTCAGGCGGAAGACAGCTTTGATAATGATGCGAACGAAAACTACGATTTGAATACAGCTTCCAACATTGCTGAGAACGGTCAGGAAAATGCAAAGAATGGCGTATGCAATGTTGCAGAAAATGCGTATATATTTGTGGATATCAGCGGTCGGGTAAAGAATCCAGGCGTGTATGAGGTTAAAGCTGGAACACGTTTATTTCAAGTGATTGAGAAAGCAGGAGGACTTTGCGATGATGCAGACATCAACCAACTGAACCGGGCAGAAGCGGTATGGGATGGAGAAAAGGTTGTGATCCAAAGCCGGAATCCTGAATTAAACGGAGTGAATTTGACAACCGGCTCTGGGCAGAGCCAGGAATTGAATGGACAAAATAGTTCTGTTCAGCAAGGAAGTGGAACTGATTCTTATGGACGTGTCAATATAAACAATGCAGATGAAATAACTTTACAGACAATTCCAGGAATCGGGCCTTCGAAAGCGCAGAGAATCGTTGAATACCGAAAAGCAAACGGTATGTTCCAGAGTACGGAAGATATAAAAAATATTTCGGGAATCGGAGATAAGACGTATGAAAATATAAAAGATTTTCTTACAGTCGGCTGATAAATGTATATTTTTCCTTTGATTCGGAGACAATAGTGCCGAGGTGATAATATGTTTACGCAAAAAAGGAAAAATTATAAAACCTTTCTATACGCTGCGGTAATTTTGCTATTATGCTTTTTAATCCTGGCTCTTGCATGGCCGCAGGATGTGGCTGAAAGTGAAAACTCAGGAACGAACAGCGAAAATTTGCAGGAACGTACAGCCGGCCTTTTGGACATCCAGTCTGATCATGATAATGCACAAAACAATACAAGAATTCCTTCATCTGGGCAAGCTGACAATATCAGAAAAGCAAACCCAGCCAGCGACGATGGAGCAGAGTCGTCAAATCTGCAGATGCAAGATTCAGATCAAGAACTGGATCAAAACCTTGAAAAAAATACAGATAATAATAAGAAAAACGACATGAACTCCGGATCCGATTCATATTATTTAGTTAAAAGGGCTGACGGCGCTGTAAAAATATTCTTTGTGAGTGGGGAAGGGAAAGCTCCTGTAGAACTGGAAACGACCAACATTCTCTATGATGTTCTGGGATCAGACGATCAAAGACTGTTTGACGAAGGCTACCGCGTCAAGACGCAGGATGAACTGGCGGTGCTGCTTCAGGACTTTGAAAGTTAGGAATTCGAGGTAAAAT
>CAKQVC010000081.1 GCA_934277655.1 uncultured Clostridia bacterium | reverse complement strand
GTCAGCGTCCCGCCATTTTTCAAGTATACTCTTGCCTGACTTAACTTTCCCAGGCATTCCTCGCTCCAGCCCATCGGATCTCGGCTGAACCTTTCCGACAGCACATGACTGTTCTGTCCTTCTGTGCAGCTTCCCGGAATGTCCAGCCTCCTCCGATTTTATCAAAATAGTAATCGCGCTGCAGGTTCAAAGCACCGATCTCGGTCAGGATCGTCCGTTTGCGTTCCTTTTCTTTCGGAATCAGTCCCAGAGGCTTTCTGGTCTGCTTATCCTTGCAGATTGCTTCATTTTACTCTGCTGCTGTAGCCTCCAGAATACGGCGTGCTACGGTCTTGCAGCACATCGAAAGCCAAAGCATCCAGATCAGAAATTTTTGTTTCAAAAGCTTTTTTATGATTTTTTCTACCAAATCCAGTGCAATTTGTTGTATAGTGTTTTCCATAGAGATTTCTCCCTTGGTTAATGTTTTTCCAAATTCTTATTTTAACACATTGGAGCTAATCTCTATTTTCTTTTCTCTAAAAACTCCACAACTATTTTACACTATTGCGATCGCGTACCAATCATGGTACATTAGGCATTATGAATCACGCGCATCCTTTATGTGATGCTACCCTAGCCGCAGGCGTGATTGGGAGAACAATGCGTTAGGAGAAAAGCGCACATAACGAAATACAAATTTTTATGCGCATACGGCGTTCATTCATGGGCGCCGCTTCATGCGGTGCTTTTGTATATGATAACAAAAGCCGCGCAAGTCGACTTCTTGATCGACCGCGCGGCATTTTTGGTGCTTTAGCAGCAATAAAAGAGACTTATTTTACAGCCTCCTACATAATAAAAAATTTTTTAACAGTTTTTGAAATTTGCTTATCATTCTGGTTTACTTGTGTTATACTTTTAAGCATAGCATGAGCCTCCGGTTATGATGGTTTTTATTCAATTATACCAAACCAGATGGTTTCATGCTATTCTATTGCCAAATTTCATTGAATTTTCAAGGTGCATACGCACTTATGCATGTGCGAAATTTGAGTTATCTACTTTATTTGCTACTTTCTTCTTTTTCTGCCAGCTCCAATCCGGCATCATCTGCCATCTATTTTTCTGGATGATGATAGGCAAGCTTATGCATCTTGTATTTTCGATATGGCGAAAATAAGGCACCCAGGCTTCGATTATAGGCTTTAAATCCCCATACACTGTAAAAGGCATCTTTCATCTTCGCCTTTGTTGTATGCTCTCTGACCTGGCCTCCGCATCCTGCAACCTGTCCGTTTTTGACTGCAGCGATCAGATCATCATTACACGATATTTTTCGGTCAAACAAAGTATACGCCATTCCCACATATTTCTCATTATGGGCATCCGAACCGCCAACACAGGGTTTGCCCAGCTTTCGTGCAAGATCTGCAGCCATCTCATTTGCATATTCTTTCTCACAAGTATTAAAGCCTTCAATAAAATCAACTTTTTGAAGAATTGAAGGTTTCTTCTTTATTTTCTTAAAGAACATCGCACTGGAACTACGTGTTCCGAAAGGATGCGCCGATCCCAGTATGCCACCGAAGCGATGCACGATATGTATCAGCGTTTCCACCGGCATTCCTCTAACCTGAAGGATTTTTAACTTGACATGATCCGGCATTATGACCAGAAAATGTCCGGCGTCTTTCGTGTCGTACTCGATACCAGCCAGGACGCAGAAATCTTTTTGTTCCTCCTCATCTGCGGATTTCTTTCTGAGAAAGTCTGCTCCGATTTTCCAGAAAGATCCTCCCTGGTTTTTCAGCCATTTATGATAGCCTTTATAGGAATCGTGATCGGTAATTACCATTCCATCGAAGCCGCGAGCTTTTAAAAGTTCGATGTACCTTTCCACACTGACACTCGAGTCGATGGAGCCTCCCTTGGTATGACAGTGCATATCAAATTTCATCATAGTATCATTGTACCACAAATATGCCCGTATGAAAGTGTTAAATTTTGTTAAATTTCCAATTTCTCATCTTATATTTTGTTTGATATTTTATTGACTTTCCTTTCCGATGTGCTTATACTTAAATCATACAGACACTGCAGTTCTCAGAAAGCAGTGACAAAAAAGGAGACAAAGGACATGAACATTCAGACTGACTTAAAAGATAAGATTGTTAACTCTGTAGAATCGAATCTGCCGGAACTTTACCGCATCCGGACCTATCTGTACGAAAATCCGGAGGTTGGCGGCGAAGAAGAAAAATCCAGCCGGATCCTCATTGACACGCTGCGGGAACATGGATTTACCGTAACGGAAGATTTTCACAAAATTCCTTACTGTTTCAAAGCTGTTTATGACAGCCAAAAGCCTGGTCCATCGATTGGTCTGACCTGTGAATATGACGCTCTGCCCCAGATTGGACATGGCTGCGGTCATGACATCATCGCAACAGCTCCGATGGGAGCAGCCTTTGCGCTACAGTCAATCCTTGATGAGACTGGCGGCCGGATCATTCTCTTCGGAACCCCCGGCGAAGAATGTATCTGCAGTAAAGTGCAGCTTTCGGACGAAGGCGCTTTTGACGAAGTGGATGTCGTTATGACAATTCACCCATCTCCTTCAAACATGTCCAGCGGAGCAACTACAGCAATCGACGCATGGCAGGTAGAATTCTATGGTAAGTCTGCTCATGCAGGCTTTTCACCAGAACTGGGAATCAATGCACTAGACGCTGCTGTGCATTTTTATACCTTGATCGGATTTGAAAAGCAGTATCTGCAAAACACGAATATTTACGGCGTCTTTGTTGATGGCGGTGAAAAGTGCAGTGTCATCCCGGATCATGCTTCCTTGAAATATCTGATCCGTGCCAAGGATATGGATACTGTCGAAAAGATCCGCTCCGTGTTCGAGCGTTGTGCTGATTCCGCCTGCAAAGCGATCGGCGGCGGCACCTATAAGATCTGGCAGAACGAACCTGCGAATAAAAACATGATTACCAACCAGACATTATCAAACGTGTTTAATAAATATTATGAGGAACTCGGTGGTGGTTTTATGCCACAGGTTGACAATTCCGGTTCGACTGATATGGGCGATGTCAGCCATGTTGCACCTGCCATCCACCCATGGCTGGGCATGAACTGTCCTGACCTGATCCTGCACTCAAAAGAATTTGCTGATATGACTATTACGCAGGAAGGCGATCGTGTCCTGAAGCTCGGTGCACTGGCTCTCGCCATGACCGGCACGGAGGTTCTTACTTCGCCTAAGCTTCTTGCAGATATTAAAGCAGAATTCGCAAACAACACATGCAGGTAAATAGTCGGTGGTAAGCGAAGACTGCAACTTAATCAGGTACATAAAAAAAGATGAGCGGACGTATGAGTGATCACAGCCATTCATACGTCCTTTTTTATGTATTCAAAAGGTGATTACATAAATTTTGAAAAATTTTTAAGAAAAACTTGCGAATCCGTCCCAAAAAGTGTATAATACTTTTGTTATAGACTTTAAACAAATCAAGGCTTAAATATTTCATGTAAGTCAGGAGGTGAATTGGAATATGGCACAAGTTATCGTAAGAGAAAACGAAAGTTTAGAATCTGCTCTTAAGAGATTCAAAAGATCATGCGCAAGAGACGGCGTTATGAGCGAACTCAGAAAAAGAGAACACTACGAAAAACCAAGCGTAAGAAGAAAGAAAAAATCTGAAGCCGCTAGAAAAAAGGCTAAGAAATACTAATATATTTATAGCCATTTCTTGTTTATGAAAACCTTTAGGGCTTCACGAATCGAGGTGAATTATAAATGGCTTTAAAAGAAAAACTGATGGCAGACTTCAAAGACGCTATGAAAGCGAAAGATGAAGTTGCTAAAAATACGATCAGTTTTGCTCGTGCGGCAATCAAACAATACGAGGTTGACCATAGAGAAGAACTGAGTGATGACGGCATTATTGCAATTTTATCGAAACAGGTTAAAATGAGAAAAGATGCCCTCGCTGATTTTGAAAAAGCCGGAAGAACTGATTTGATTGAGTCTTATAAAGCAGAAATTGAAGTTCTGAACAGATACCTGCCAGAACAGCTATCTGATGATAAAATTCGTCAGATTGTTGAAGAAACAGCCGCAGACCATGGCATTGAAAGCGGTATGCAGAACATGGGGAAACTCATGGGTTCTGTTATGGCGAAAGTTAAGGGAGTTGCTGATGGCGGACAGGTCAAGAAACTTGTTGAAGAGTTTCTGAAAAAGTAATCATTTAAAAGGGACTGTTGCATTAACGGAAATAACCGTCAAAGCACAGTCTCTTTTTTCGTGACACTTTCATTTTACAATCTTCCGAACAGCCAAAGCCTCTGTTCTGCATTCTCACAAATCGAATTTCTACATGCAAAAACCGGAGTGCATCCGCTGCATCCGGTTTTTGCATAGTTTCTTTTTATTCTTCCGTTGGCGGAAAAGGCGGCCATCCCATCGGCTTCCCTCCGATGATATGGAAATGAATATGTTTTACCGTCTGGAAAGCATCATCGCCGTTATTGCTTATCACGCGATAACCATTTTCCAACCCCTGACTCTTTGCAATTTCGCCAATCTTACACATGATATGACCCATCAGCTCATGATCTTCCGGTTTTACATCATCAAGACATGCAATATGCTTTTTCGGAATAACCAGAACATGCACCGGTCCCTGCGGATCCAGGTCCTTAAATGCGATGATCTTGTCATCCTCATACACAACGTTTGACGGAATCTCATGATTCCCGATCATACAAAATACACAATCTGCCATTATACGATTTCTCCTTTCATTCCTTCCTGATATACTTCCATCAGTTTTACCTGTCTGAAACAATTTAAATCATCCCGGCTGCCCCAGGCATATACCTTAATGTAGTTTTCACTGTACCCACTGAGCAAAATTTTTTCATCCTGACTTTTTCTTTCGTCTGTAATCCTCTCTCCCACGTAACGTACTGACTGACTGCATCCGGTTTCCCCAATATCGCTTTCTTCTTCCTGCTCGAAAAGGACACGTCTGATCTCTCCTGCCGAACTTTTCAAAAATTCTTCGGTTATGGTTTCTGCCTTTTCGATCAGCCTGCGGACTCTATCATTCTTCGTTTCGCCATCGATCTGATCTTTCATTTCAAAAGCGGCGGTTCCCTCTCGTTTCGAGAACTTAAAAGCATGAACTTTCAAAAATCCCGCTGCTTCTGTCATGCGCAGGCTGTCTTCGAAATCTTCCTCCGTTTCTCCCGGAAATCCGCAGATAATGTCTGTGGTTACACCATAATGCGGATCATATTCTTTCAAAACTTTTATAATATCCAGATAGTCTTGCCGACTGTAATGACGGTTCATCTCCGTAAGAACATGATCACTTCCGCTCTGAATAGAAAGATGCAGGTGCGGACAAAGCTTTTCATATCGCATCAGACGTCTGACATAATCAGCGTTTACAACCGTTGGTTCTAATGAACTGAGACGGATGCGGAACTCCCCTTCCAATGCATTCAGCCTGCTGATGATGACCTCGATACCGAACATATTTTGCGCCGCTTCCTCTTCAGTCAGAGGATATGGAAAATGTTCTTCCGTACCATAAAGTGCTGTATTGATTCCGGTCAGGACTACCTCGCGGAAGCCTTTGCTGACAAGTACCTTGACTTCTTCCAGAATTTCTTCCGGATTTCTGCTTCTTACCTGTCCTCTCGCAAAGGGAATCAAGCAATAAGAGCAGAAGCGGTTACAGCCTTCCTGGATTTTGACATAAGCTCTGGTCCTGGAATCCATGGATGTGATGATACCCTTGTCATGATACGATGTCAGTGCATCATATTCCAGAATATGTTTTTGTTTCCGATGATCCTGCAGATACTGTCCTACATAGGTTACCAGATTATTTTTTTTACCTGTTCCTGTGACAATATCCACTTCCGGCAGTGCTTCCAGTTCTTCCGGTTTTACCTGCGCATAACAGCCGGTTACTGCTACAACCGCTTTAGGGCACTGCTTTTTCATCCGCCGGATGTACTGTCTGGATTTACGGTCTGCCAGATTGGTTACCGTGCAGGTATTGATAATATAAACATCAGCTGCATCTTCTTCCTCTACGATTTGATATCCGGCAGCCTTAAATTGTTCTTTCATGGCTTCGGTTTCGTATTGGTTGACTTTACAGCCTAGTGTGTGAAATGCTGCTTTCATGTATGTTTCCTTAAAAATAATAGTATCGTTTATCGCTGCGGCATCTTTTTATGCCAGTTTGTTATGCCAGTTTTACCGGCTTTGCTATCAGAGGAACTTGTCCAGTTCTTCTTCAACTTCCGGCATTTTTTTAACTTTTGGATGTTCCGTGATGATTCCTCGAAAAACAACCATATCAATATGGCGGAGTGCAAGCAGGCTGTCCAGTGGATTTTCTGCAGTCACAATAAAGTCGGCAGATTTGCCGGCTTCAATGGAACCGGTAATATTACCGACCCCCGCCAGCTGTGCATTCAGCTTCGTTGCTGTATAGAGTGCGAAAGTATTGGATACTCCGCAGTATTTGTGAAAGTAGTGAAGTTCCCGCCACATGTCATAATGAGTAATATATGGACATCCTGTATCTGTCCCCAGTCCTACCGGGATGCCATTTTTCAGGCAGGCAGATGCACAATCCAAAATGCCTTCAAATACAATTTTTCCGTTATATTGTGCCACCTCCGAGATATGCGTCACATCACGGTCAAACTTGGCAAATGGCAATGCTGGTGAGATCGTTGCCACCAGAAATGCCTGTTTTTCTTCAAAAAGACGGATAATCTCCTCGTCTGGTTCTGCTCCATGCTCTATGGAATCCACACCGTTTTCCAGGGCACATCTGACACCCTCCGGGCTTTCCACATGTGCCGCCACCTTAAAGCCTAGCCGATGTGCTTCGTCACAGGCAGCCTTTACATATTCAGGAGGCATTTTTAACTCTCCCGGTTCGCCTTTAGCTTTCGCATCCAAAACACCGCCTGTGATCATCAGCTTAATCCAGTCCGGCTTATCCTTTGCAATGATCCTTACATATTCCGCCGCTTCTTCCGGACTGCCTGCCACATAAGCCAGTGAATGTGCCATATGGCCACCTTCTACGGAAACTGCCATGTTCGATGCAAGGATCCGTGGACCGATGGTTTCGCCCTTGTCGATCTTATCCCGGATAACAGAATCAAAGTTGTCAACGCCTCCAGAAGTGCGGATCGTGGTAACACCGCTGAGGAGCTGCGTTCTGGCTGCAGATTCACAGATTTTAATTCCCAGCTTACGAAGCAGTCCATTACTGGTAATCAGTTTTACCAGTTTGACCGGATCTGATTCCTTTTTCTTCGGTCTGCCGGATGACGGAAGGTGCAGATGCAGATTTACCAGTCCCGGCATGATGTACTTCGTTGCAAGATCTACAATCTCGTACCCTGCCAGATCAGTCTCCGGTTTCTGCGGGATGATTGCTTCAATCTTATCCCCATCCGTCAGGATCATCATTCCTGTCTGCGGTGTCATATTCTCCGATCCATCCAGGATTTGTCCGTTTATATATGCATACTTCATTGCACTCGTCTCCCTTGCTATTTCTTACGATCCACGCTGCTTCCAACTACCGCAGCACTCTAGATGCTCCGTTTGCCGACGGTTCTTTCCTGCAGCCTGCAATCTGCCGCAGCTTCGGTGTCTGCTTCAGAAGCATCTTTCTGCTTTTTTATTATACTAAACTTCCGCCAGAAAGTCCATACCTTCAGTTGACAGAACGCAGGATACCGCCCCAGAGCCTTTTAAGGTTTCGGGACGGTATCCTGCAGTGTGCTACTTTGTTTGTTGAGAATTATATTTATTTAATGGCTTCGAAGGCTGCGTCTAATGCTGCGATCAGATCGTCAG
>CAKQVC010000080.1 GCA_934277655.1 uncultured Clostridia bacterium | reverse complement strand
CTTGAGTATCATGCTCTCAGGTATGCTGGGATACATATTTTATTACAAAGCAGGCTTTTTCATGCCGATGATGGATGCGCTGCTGGATGCGTCCTGCGATTCGGATAATAACTACATTGTAATCATCTGCCTGCTGTTTGGCTGCTTTGTACAGCTTTTGAGACAATCAAAGGGTGCAGTTGCGGTCGGTGATCTGGCACGAAAATATATCAAGTCTGAAAAGCAAGTGCTGCTTTTGACGTGGCTGTGCGGAATCATTATTTTTATCGATGATTATCTGAGTATTTTGGTTACAGCGAACTGTGTTTTAGATATTTCAGACGAGTACAAAACACCAAGAGAAATGATCTGCTATATTATCAACACGACATCTGCACCGGTATGTCTGATTATTCCTATTTCAGCATGGGTTGTTTTCTTCTCAGGAATTTTTGAGCAGCAGCCGGAAGCAGCGGTTGTGGGAGACGGCGCAATGGATATTTACTATCATATCATGCCGTATTTCTTCTATCCGTTCCTGTGCGTATTATTCGTATTGCTTGTCATTTTAGGTGTTGTTCCGAAAATGGGCGGCATTAAGAAGGCGTATCAGAGAGTTGCAGAAACAGGACAATTATGGCCGGTATCCAGTAATATGCAGAACCAGGGCGATGAACTGGGCGAGGTTATGGGTGCAATTTCTGATGACAGTGCGAAAGAAGAAAAGGAAATCAAGCCGCACCTGTGGGCATTTATTGTTCCGATGGCAGTGGTAATCGCAGTTACTTTATGGCTGGATGATATTCTGTATGGTGTGAGCTGTGGTATTGCAGCATGTTTCGTACTTTTCGTTCCGACGAAGATGATGAGCCTGGGAAAATTCTGTGATGCCTGCTACAAAGGCCTGGAAGATATGCTGTTTATTGCTGTTGTGTTGGTAGCTTCTTTATTCTACAGAGAGTCCATTGCATTAATCGGCTTACCGGATTATCTGATTAATGTGGCAGGACCATATATGAGTGCAGAATGGCTTCCGGCTATTTCATTCATCCTGATTGGACTGGTATGTTTTGCAACAGGAAATATCTGGAGTATCCCGGCAGTCTGCACCCCGATCATCCTTCCGTTGGCAGCCTCCAGTGGAGCAAATATTCCGCTGACCTTAGGTGCGATTATTTCAGCAGCATGTTTCGGTGCACAGGCATGTTTCTATTCAGACGTAACCCTGCTGTCTGCTTCCGCTTGCAGAATCAACAATGTTGACTATGCGATCGCACAGCTTCCGTATATAGGAATTGTGACAGCAATTTCATTTATCGGATATCTGGCATTCGGATTCGCCATGGCATAAATTGGATGGACGAAAAATCTTTGAATTGTAATTTCATGTGACGATGCAAATAGCTATAAAAGGATGCATCGTGCGGAACAGGAAATAAAAGTACAAACCAAGATTACGGAAAACTACATTCCTGCATTAAGATAAGGGAATGTAGTTTTTTGCTTCCATAATATAAAAAAGAAGTTCCAAAGGTTTCTCAGGCAATCGTTGTGCTGGGGAAACCTTTTTTGCAGTTTTTTTGGGCACTTTTTCTCATTTTTCGCTAAGAATGTGCAAAAATATTGCAAAAGTTTTAACTAACAGGTATAATAATAAAGATACAGTTTTTAAGGGGAAAGTTATGGATAAGAGAAAAAAATCAAGTATCTGGTACGAGAAACACCTGCAGCGCTGGATCCCGTCATATGCACTGATACCGCTGATCAGCTGTTTTTTATGGAACAGCGTGATTTACTGGGGGACGCAGTTTCTGTGCAGCGGGCGGCATCATTATGATTTTACAACCACATTTGATCAGGCGGTACCGCTGCAAACCTGGTGGATTCTCATTTATGTTGCAAGCTTTGTTTTTTGGCCGGTCTGCTACATCCTTACCGCAAAATATAACAGCCGGGAATTTTTGTTTCGCTTCGTTACGGCAGACCTTCTTTCAAGAACGATCTGTGGTGTGATTTTCGTCATACTGCCGACGACGAACGTACGGCCCGAATTTCCGATCGATGGATTTTGCGACTGGCTTCTGCAGATGATTTATGCGGTAGATCTGCCTTATGATTTATTTCCGTCCATCCATTGTCTGGTCAGTCTGATGTGCTATCTGGGCATTCGAAAAAGCAGTCAGATAAAGCCGGCGATAAAAGGAGGAATTCTGATTTTTGCACTTCTGATCTGTGCATCCACGCAGTTTATCAAACAACATTACATTGTCGATGTGATCGGAGGCATTTTGGTAGCACTGGTGTCTTTCGAAGCAGGAATGAAAACAGATCTATATAAGCCTGTTGAAAAAATATTCAGCAGGATAAGCAGGGTGGTGTTTGGATGAAAGATAAGAAAAAAATCATATTTAATGTTATCTTCTTGTTTTTGTGTTTTGGCTTGACGTTGTTCTATGTGTTCAGAGGCGAAGACTTCGGAGACGTGTTCCGGTTCATCCGTCATGCGAAAAGTGCAGGATGGCTGCTTGGAGTCGGGCTGGTCGTCGCCTTTATTCTGGGTGAATCGATCATTATTTATTATCTGATGAGAAACCTGAAGCAAAAGCCGAAGCTGGGACACTGCTGCCTTTATTCTTTTGTAGGATTCTTTTTCAGCCTGGTAACCCCGACTGCATCCGGAGGTCAGCCGATGCAGCTGGTTTTTATGGGAAAGGACAAGCTTCCGGTACATATTTCGACTATGGTACTGCTGCTGATCACGATTACCTACAAGACGGTGTTAGTCATTATCGGTGCTATAGTTTTGATCTTTCGTCCGCACAGAATCCTGCATATGCTCAAGCCTGCAATCTTCTGGATTAAGCTGGGGATGGTGCTGAATGTGCTTTGTGTGGGCTTTATGCTCGCACTGGTATTCTGTCCGTTTTTTATGAAAAAGCTGGTAATGAAAGCACTTGACCTGGCATCAGCAATTTTGAAAAGCGACCGGTGGCAAGGGTTAAAAGTCAAGGCAGGCAATTATATGGACGAATACAAGGAAGCTTCGGTATATATGAAAAGCCACAAACGGATCACGCTCAATGTGCTTTTTATCACTTTCGTGCAGCGTTGCCTGCTGTTTGCGGTTACTTATTTGGTATTGATCAGTTTCAGCGTGCGGCATATCAGCCTGGTGGAAACAGTGATTTTGCAAGGTTCCATTTCGCTGGCAGTGGACATGCTTCCTCTTCCGGGCGGCATGGGGGTCAGCGAGCATTTGTTTGAGAAGATATTTTTACCGGTATGTGGTCCGGCGGTCATTACACCGGCGATGATCGTATCGAGGGGATTGAGTTTTTATGCACAGCTGTTTATCAGTGCTGTGATGACGGTAGCTGCATATTTTGTTATATTTGGAAAGGGGAAAAAAACGAATGATAGGATTTTATAATTATACGGTAATTTTAACATATATGAGTCTGGTGTCTGCAATGGCAGGAATGAGTCTGGCCCATGCGGGGAAATTCGGTGCAGCGGTGTTCTGTCTGGCACTTTCGGGCTTTTTCGATATGTTTGACGGGAAAGTGGCTCGCAGAAAAAAAGACAGAACTGATGATGAAAAGCTGTTTGGCATCCAGCTTGACTCACTGTGCGACGTAGTAGCATTCGGAGCGTTTCCTGGATTCCTTTGCTACTGTATGGGTGTCAAAGGACAGATCGGATTTCTGGCGATTGCGTTTTACTGTATCTGTGGCGTTATCCGCCTGGCTTATTTCAATGTGTTGGAAACCAACCATTTTTTCTCGGATGAAGAGGAACACGAAAAGGTTTATTACGGACTTCCGATTACGTCCGTTGCGATCATTCTTCCGATCATTTTCGTGATACATATGATCATCGGCGCGAAACTTTTCAGCATGGTTTTAACGATCATGCTGTTTGCAGTCGGCATGCTGTTTATTGCCAACTTCAAGCTGAAAAAGCCAAGCAATAAGATTCTGCTGATTATCTGTCTGGTGGTTGCAGCAGCGTTGATTTTCTCTTTCATACAGGGTGTGTACTGGAAACCGACGCCGATCGCAGCATAAAGCCGGGGTAGATTATGGAATGCAGAGATAGAGAAGGCCGGGTGCTGCCTGGCGGAGAAGGGCAGGATCGTTTCCTGCAAAAGCTTTATGGGAGCAGGATTGGCAGAGCCTGCGTGAAAATACTGATCCAGCCATGGGTTTCGAAGCTGGGTGGATGGTTTTTAAATACAAGGCTGTCATGCCTTGGAATCAAAAGCTTTATCGAAAAAAACAAGATTGATATGAGCCAGTATGAAGAACGAAAATTCCGATCTTACAATGAATTTTTTATGAGAAAGATAAAGCCGGAGCTGCGACTGGTGGATCAGGATCCGGAGCATTTGATCGCACCATGTGACAGCAGGCTGACCGTACACCTGATCGACGCAGACAGCCGGTTCACAATCAAAGGAACGGAATATACGGCAGGCAGTCTGCTGAGGGACGAGCGCCTGGCAGAAAGATTTTGCGGGGGAATTCTGCTGCTCTTCCGTCTGACGGTGGACGATTATCACAGATACTGCTATGTTGACGGCGGGGAGAAGTCAGTAAATCACTGGATTCCCGGTGTGTTTCATACAGTCAATCCGGCAGCGGCACAGGTTTATCCGATCTATAAGGAGAATACCAGGTGTTTCAGCGTTCTGGAGTCGGAGAATTTCGGGACGGTGATCCAGATGGAAGTCGGAGCGCTGATGGTCGGCAAGATCGTCAATTATCAGGAAGCCGCGCAGGTTCAGCGGGGCGATGAAAAAGGCAGGTTTGAGTTCGGTGGATCGACAATCGCAGTTCTTGTAGAAAAAGATAGGTGCTTGATCGACGGAGATATTTTAGAAAACAGCCGGGCAGGGATCGAGACGAAAGTGCGGTACGGCGAAAAGATTGGCAGCCGGAAAGCAGAATAAGCGGAAGCGAGCAGGTACGAAAGCAGGCACTGCTCGTTTTTTTGTTGTTTCTTTCCGGGAAATCAAGTATACTATAGGTAATAAAAAGCATGGAACGGACGAAAAAACAGAACTTACGAAAAGGGGGATGCAAAGATGGCGGATGTGCAGCAAAAGAAAATTTCCATCGGGGTGGAGGATTTCGCAGAAATTATTAATAAAGACGGATATTTTGTGGATAAAACCTTAATGATACAGAACTTGATTGAAAGCAATGCGAAGGTAACTTTGTTTACGCGTCCGAGACGTTTTGGCAAGACGCTCAATCAGTTTATGATCCGCCGTTTTTTTGAAGATGAAATTACCGAAAAAGGCGAGAAGGTCGATAACCGATATTTGTTTGATGGCCTGAAGATAACAGAGTGCGGAGAAAAGGTCCTTCAGCATCAACAGCAGTATCCAGTGATTTTCCTTACCTTAAAATCAGCGAAACAGCCGAGCTTTGAGATGGCATATGCGGAATTGAAAAAAAGAATTGGAGAGGAATTTGAACGGCATCAATATGTGCTGGAAGGTGGGGCACTGTCAGAAATGGAGATTGCACGTTTTCAAGATATCATGGCACTAAAAGATGAAGTGAGCTTGTATACGGATTCTTTAGGATTTCTTTCTAAATGCCTTTTTAAGTATCATGGCAAGAATACCATCATCCTCATCGATGAGTATGATGTGCCGCTGGAGAATGCATACTTCAGGGGATTTTATGATCACATGATCGATTTTATCCGCTCGCTGCTTGAATCGGCACTAAAAACAAACCCTTATCTTGAAAAGTGTGTCATTACGGGATGTCTCAGGATCAGTAAGGAGAGCATTTTTACCGGGCTGAACAATTTAAAAGTTGACAGCGTGCTGCATGCTGATTATGGAGACGCTTTCGGCTTCACGGAAAAAGAAGTAGAGGAAATGTTATCGTATTATGGTTTAGATGCAAATCTGGACGAAGTAAAACAGTGGTATGATGGTTATTTGTTTCATGGCATCGAGATCTATAACCCATGGAGCATTGTCAACTATGTGTATGACCGCAGCCGCAACATCACAATGTTTCCATTGCCGTATTGGTCGAATACTTCATCTAACAGCATTATCCGAGAGCTTGTTTATGAAGCGGATGATGATGTCAAACGTGAAATAGAAAGTCTTCTTGATAGCGGAACGATTGAAAAACGTGTACATGAAGAAATTACCTATGGAGATATCCACGAATCGGAAGAAAATCTTTGGAATTTTTTGTTCTTTACGGGCTATCTGAAAAAAGTTGGGGAAAGAGCAGATACAGACGGCGACCTTTATCTGAGAATGGCAATTCCGAATAAAGAGATTAAGTCGATTTACAAGGATTCGATTTTGTTGTGGTTCGATAAGAAGATTGAAAAGACAGATCGCAGTCCACTGATAAAAGCATTGGAAGGAGGAGACTGTGAAGCAGCAGAGAACTTTGTGAATGAGCAACTGCTGGATACTATAAGCTACTTCGACTATGCAGAGAGCTTTTATCATGGGTTTATGGCGGGAATGCTAAAAAATACAGGAAAGTACCGTGTACAGTCTAACCGCGAGAGTGGAAACGGCAGACCTGATATTGTCTTGCAAACGGCAAATGTTCGAAAAGGCTGCGTGATCATTTTGGAAATGAAAATAGCGAGCAGCATCGCAGAAATGGGCGACGTTTGCGACCACGGGCTTGCACAGATCGAGAAGCAGCACTATGCGGAGCCGTTTATAGCAGAGGGATACCCCGAAGTGAAAAAGTATGCACTGTGTTTTTATAAGAAAGAATGTATGATAAAAAAGGCAGAAGGATGCAGTAAAAAGAAGCTTTAGCATGACATGCGACAGCGGCAGAGATGAAATTGGCAGCCGCTTTAGGTAAGGAGGTATTTTCGATGAAACAGACTTTGTATAAACCGATTTATTTCTTGATTATCTATGTTCTCGGAATGGTGCTGACCTTTGATGCTTTTATTTGGGGAAGAACGTCGTTCCTTTCGGTCTTGGGTGGAATCGCTGCGTGGCTTGCTGTTACAGCATGGATTTACACCAGAGGGAAATGCACGATCAGAAAAGGCGAGTTTCTCTTCCTGTTGTCAGCTGTCGCCGCAACCGCAATTGGTTCTTTTCTGGTTGCAGCGCTGTCAAAAGAGCCGGAAGTTTCCCTGTTTCTTTCCGCAGTATTTCTGTGGCCGATTGGAGTTCCCTTTCAGATGCTCGGCGAACTGCTTTCTGATAGTGATGAAAACTCAATTCTTTTTATCATGATCGTTCCATATCTTCTGATTTACTTCGCAGGAATAACAGGATTGCGGCAGAATGATCGGGCAGCGTAGAAAACAGTCAGGCGGAGTTGCACGGAAAGTGCAATATGGCGAAAACGTTTAATCGAGCAGCAAAAGAGAGCAAAATGTATATGGCAGAACATGGCAGAGGGCTTCGGTCCTCTGCTTTCATATATCCATCTTGCATTTTCATATATCCATCTTGTATTTTCGTATATCCATCTTGCATCGGATGTCAATAACAGCAGTTGCATGGTTTTTGCAGCCGAAGCCCTAAAAAACAGAATGGTTTCTTCCGGCAGGACATATACATACCACAGGAGGAATTTTTATGGGAACGCAATATGGACCATATGTTATGTATATACTCAGTCAGATGATGCAGAAAAGGCAGGCGGCTGAGCAGGTCAGAGAAAGTCAGGAACAGGACGGAGACGAACCGTTTGCTTTCGATGAAACCGGATGCTTGTGGCACAGGCAGGAAAATCTGGAACTTTTGCGGCAGTTCTGTCCGGAAGGATATGAAATGGCGAAAAAGTATGGACATTTTCTCATCGGAAAGGACAAAGACGGTGGAGAAAGAAACTGCATCGCTATTCCCGGAAGATTTCTTCTGGCGGAGCAGCCGGCACAAGGGAAAACCGGGTTTACAC
>CAKQVC010000079.1 GCA_934277655.1 uncultured Clostridia bacterium | reverse complement strand
GGACGCAGCTGCTCTTAATGTGAAGAAGGCAAATGTGCATCCTAAAGTATCGGAAACCATGAATGACATTATCCAGTTTGTTCAGGATCTGGTCGATAAGGGATATGCTTATGAATCACAGGGCGATGTATATTACAGAACCCGTAAATTTGACGGGTACGGAAAGCTTTCCGGAAAGAATATTGATGAACTGATTCAGGGTGCCAGCGAAAGAACCAGAAGTGCTGATGACATGAAAAAAGAGGATCCTTTAGATTTCGCACTGTGGAAAGCAAGAAAAGAGGATTCAGAAATTGCCTGGGAGTCTCCGTGGGGCATGGGAAGACCGGGATGGCACATTGAGTGCTCCACCATGGCGAAAAAATACCTGGGACCGACTATTGATATCCATGCAGGTGGAGAAGACCTGCAGTTCCCGCATCACGAGAACGAAATTGCGCAGTCAGAAGCACATAACGGATGTGAGTTTTCCCATTATTGGATGCATAACGGCTATATCAATATCGATGGTACGAAGATGTCCAAATCGCTTGGCAACTTCAAGACTGTCCGGGATTTATTGCAGCACTATGATGGCGAAGTGCTTCGGTTCCTGATCCTCAGCGGTCAGTACAGAGGTCCGATCGATTTCAATTCTGAGATTCTGGAGCAGTCAAAGAATGCGATGAGCCGCATGAGAAATGCGAAGTCGAATTTAAAGCATCTGATTGCAACCGGAAGCGGAACGATGACGGATGCAGAGAAAGAAGCTTTGGCTGGATATGATAAATACAGACAGGAATTCATCAAGGCGATGGATGACGACCTGAACACTGCCGATGCGATTTCAGCTGTGTTCGAGTTGATCACGGCAATCAATACGGCTGTCAGGGATGGAGCATCCAAAGAGTTTGCACAGAAATCGCTGGATACGCTGATGGAACTGGCAAGCGTGCTGGGGCTGCTTCAGCAGGAGTTTGAAGAGGAAGTTGTGATCGACGATGAACTTCAGGCACTGATCGATGAAAGACAGGAAGCCAGAAAAGCGAAAAACTTTGCGAGAGCAGATGAGATTAGAGATCTGCTCAAGGCACGTGGGCTGATTCTGAAAGATACGCCGCAGGGTGTGCAGGTAATTAAAGAATAGTAAAGCCAAAAACGAAGATACGCAGCGGTCAGCCGTTCGCATTCCGGAGCATGAAAGTCCGGGAGCGGGGGCTGGCTGTTTTTAGAAGAGAAAGAATGAGAAACAGGTTTGAATCCTATGAAACCAAGAGAAATAAATACAACGGCACTGGCATATATTGGCGATGCTGTTTATGAAATCTATGTACGCGAACATGTATTGGAAGCTTCGAAAACACAAGCTTTCGGGGCGCATGTCGATGCACTTCACAAGAAAGCTGTGCGATATGTCCGTGCGGACGGGCAGGCAAAAGCTCTGCGCAGGATGCTGAAAGAGGGGTTTCTGACAACAGAGGAAGAGGCACTGGTCCGGCGGGCACGCAACCACAAATCCGCATCCAAGCCTAAAAACGCTGATGCAATGGATTATAAATATGCGACGGCACTGGAAGCTTTGATCGGTTACTGGTATCTGACAGCACGGAGTCTTCCTGATGCAGGCGGTGCAGCGATTCGGGTCGCTGATACTGAGAAACAGGAGAATGAAAGGATAACAGATGCTGCAGATCCGCAGGACGTGCAGCTTGCACCCGCAGATAAAGCCGAAGCTCGCATGGAAGAAATTGTCTTCAAAGCCTTTTCGTTGATCGAAAAAGGGTAGCGGCATAAAAAGAGGGAGATTGCAAAATTGATGGAACAGGACTGCAGAGTGGGTGTACATTCTGCAGTCTTTTTATCTTTTTCTTGTCTCTGTCCGGGAAATAAAGTATACTATAAATAGTGAATGTGAAACGGAGAGAAAAACTCATACTTCTCGAAAGGTTGACAGAAAGGAAATGGTATATTGCAAATGACCGGTTAAATGAGTTGATTGCAATATATCAGGAGTGTGAAGAAATGAGCGATACCAGAAAAAAACAGATTGCGCTGGGTGTAGAGGATTTTAAAACAATTATTGATAAAGGCGGATACTTTGTAGATAAAACCCTGATGATAAAAGAATTGATTGAAAGTCAGGCAATGGTAACTTTGTTTACCCGTCCGCGCCGTTTCGGCAAGACCCTCAACCAGTTTATGATCCGCCGCTTCTTTGAGGATGAGATTACTGAAAAAGGAGAGAAAATTGATAATGGTCATCTCTTCGACGGACTGAAGATCACAGAATGTGGCGAGGAGATCATGCGGCATCAGCAGCAGTATCCTGTAGTTTTCATGACCTTAAAGTCGGCAAAACAGCCAACCTATGAACTTGCTTACGCTGAACTGAAAAAGAGAATTTATGAAGAATTTGGCAGACATCAATATGTGCTGCAAAAAGGTGTGCTGTCAGAAACAGAAGAACTCCGGTTTAGAGAAATTTTGTCACTAAAAGCAGAGGAAACCTTATATACGGATGCACTCGGATTTTTGTCGCAGTGTCTTTTTAAATATCATGGCAAAAAAGCCATCATCCTCATCGACGAGTACGATGTACCGCTGGAAAATGCATATGTCCAAGGTTTCTATGACGAAATGATCATGTTCATCCGGTCCCTTTTTGAATCCGCACTCAAGACGAATCCGTATCTTGAAAAAAGTGTCATTACGGGATGCCTCCGGATCAGCCGGGAAAGCATTTTTACAGGTTTAAATAATCTGGCGATGGAATCGATACTCAGTATCAATTATCCGGGAGCCTTTGGCTTCACAGAGCCGGAAGTAAAGGCGATGATGGAATATTTTGAGCGGGCGGATAAGTACCCGGAATTGAAAAAATGGTATGACGGATATTGTTTCGGCAAAACAGAGATTTATAATCCCTGGAGTATTTTAAACTATCTCTACATGGGAAAGAATGACCCGGAATATTTGCCGCGCCCGTACTGGTCGAATACATCGTCTAACAGCATTGTACGTGAGATGGTAGGCGAAGCAGTCGGAGAAACCCGCAGCGAACTGGAAACACTAATGGCGGGAGGAACAATCAAGAAACCGATACACGAAGAAATTACCTATGCTGATATCCATCAGTCGCAGGACAATCTGTGGAATTTCTTGTTCTTTACAGGCTATCTGAAAAAAATCAACGAGTATTATACGGAAGAAGATGATATTAGCCTTGAGATGGCGATTCCGAATCTGGAAGTCAAGAAGATTTATCGAGATTCCATTATTTACTGGTTCGATAAGAGAATGAAGGAAACCGATCGCAGCCCATTGATACATGCATTGGAAACGGGAGATTGTGCGGCAGCAGAGGACTTTATCAACCGGCAGCTTGCAGGCACTATCAGTTATTATGACTATGCCGAGAATTTCTATCATGGATTCATGGCAGGGCTGCTTGTCAATGCCAGTGACTATAGCGTGAAATCTAATCGTGAGAGCGGAAACGGCAGACCGGATATTGTTTTGACAGAATTGAAGTTCATGGGTCGGGCAATGATCTTAGAGCTGAAGGTTTCGGATACTGTCCGTGGGATGGAGATGAAATGTCAGGAAGCACTTGCACAGATTGAAGAACAGCACTATGTCGTTTCACTTCAAGATGAGGGCTATTCAGAGATCATGAAATATGCTGTTTGTTTCTTCAAGAAAGGCTGCTTAGTGCGAAAAGGCTGAATGACGGTATGGGCGATATGAGACACAATACATGCAGAATACAGAAAAAAAGGGCATACAGGTATACAGAAAAAATAGAAAAAATAGAAAAAAGCGTCCGATATAGGATATATGATACAAAGTAGGACGAGGAAAAGAGGAAAAGGATAAAAACATGAGCAAGGCAGATACCTTATTTGTAAATATGTGCGAAAAAATCCTGAAAGACGGATTTTCAACAGAAGGGGAAACGGTAAGAGCCAGATGGGAAGATGGCTCACCGGCATATACAATCAAAACATTCGGTGTTGTGAACCGTTACGACCTGTCGGAAGAATTTCCGGCGCTGACGCTGAGACCGACAGCAATCAAATCCGCAACTGACGAGATTTTGTGGATCTGGCAGAGAAAATCCAATAATATCCACGATTTGAAACCTCATATCTGGGATGAATGGGCAGATGAAAACGGTTCAATCGGTAAGGCATACGGCTACCAGATGGCGAAAAAATATAAGTTTGCACAGGGAGAGATGGATCAGGTTGACAATGTGCTGTGGCAGCTGAAGAATCAGCCGCAGTCCAGACGGATCATGACGAATATTTATAACTTCGCAGACCTGTCAGAAATGAACCTGGAACCTTGTGCTTACAGCATGACCTTCAACGTAACAGGTAATAAGCTGAATGCAATCCTTAATCAGCGGTCGCAGGATATTCTGGCGGCTAACAACTGGAATGTGGTACAGTATTCCATCCTGCTGATGATGTTCGCACAGGTCAGCGGGCTGGTTCCGGGCGAACTGGTCCATGTGATCTCGGATGCGCATATTTATAACCGCCATGTACCGGTCATCGAAGAACTGATAAAACGTCCGCAGTACCCGGCACCGAAGGTCAGACTGAACCCGGAAATTAAGGATTTTTATCAGTTTACCACCGACGATATTATCGTAGAAGATTATCAGAAGAATCCACAGATTAAGAATATACCAATCGCAATTTAGCAATGCGTTGGACGCATGCAAATTTGTGCTACATGAAAAAGAAAAGTGCGTGTAGATATATGCCGCATGAAATAGTAAAGTACGTGCAAGCTTGCGCTATGTGAAACAGAAAAAAGCGCAGAAGCTTATGCCGCGTGACGAAGAAAAACGGAAAGGGAAAAAACGAAAATGAACCTGATTGCAGCAGTTGACGAAAACTGGGGAATCGGCAGAAACGGAGGACTTTTGACCCACCTTTCGGGCGATTTGAAATACTTTAAAGAAAAAACGACAGGAAAGGTTGTGGTCATGGGACGAACCACACTGGAAAGCCTTCCGGGCGGAAAACCACTTCCAAACCGGGTAAACATTGTCCTGACTTCCAAGCCGGACTTCCAAAAAGATGGATGTCTGGTCGTACATAATATGGATGAGTTGATGGCAGAATGTGAAAAATATCCGAAGGACCAGGTCATGGTCATAGGTGGTGAGCAGGTGTATATGCAGTTGATCCGCCAGTGCGACAGCCTGTTTATCACGAAGATCTTTGAGACTTTCGACGCAGATAAACACCTGATGAATGCAGATAAGATGAAAAGCTTCGAGGTGGTCTGGGAAAGCGATGTCCAGGAAGAAAACGGCATCCAGTACCAGTTCCTGGAGTACAGAAAAAAACGATAAAATATAAGTTAGTAAAGGAAAAACGATGGCTAAAGTAAAAAATAAAAGAGAAAATCATACGACCAAGAGGGGAACCTATGGTTATGGCTATGGACCGAAAGATTCCCGGGACGCAGGCAGGGGAAGAACTTCGCACGGCGCAAAACATGACTCCGGCGGGAGAAAGGCTTACGCAGAGAAAAACAACCGGCAGGGCGGATTTTGCGCAGAAGACAGAAGCAGACGTTATGCTGAGTTTGATCCTGCAACTGGTGCAGGCGGACGCAGAGAAAGACAGGATGAGAGAATGCAGGAGGGAAACAGCAATATTATTGTTGGAAGAAATCCGGTGACGGAGGCACTGAAAAGCGGCAGAGAGATCGACAAGCTGGTAGTCAGCTCAGCGGAAGGCTCCATGATCAAGATCCTGGCAATGGCCAAAGACAAAGGAATCCCGGTGATGAGAGTCGAAAAAGCAGCGATCGACAGAATTGCGGCGGGACAGGCACATCAGGGTGTGGCGGCATATGTCAGCCCGTATGAATACAGCCAGATGGAAGACATTTTTGAAAGAGCAAGACAGAAGGGCGAGGAGCCGTTCATCATTATCCTGGACAACCTGGAAGATCCGCATAATCTGGGGGCAATCATGAGAACTGCAGAATGTGCAGGTGCTCATGGTGTGATCATCCCGAAGCGGCGGGCATGCGGCTTAACGGAAGTGGTTGCGAAGGCTTCGGCAGGAGCGATTGAATATGTACCTTGCGTGAAAGTGACTAATATAGCACAGACGATCGATGAACTGAAAGAGCAGGGAATCTGGGTTGCGGCCTGCGATATGGGCGGACAGAATTATTATGATGCAAACCTGGATGGCAAACTGGCAGTCGTTATCGGCAGTGAGGGATTTGGCATCAGCAAGCTGGTTCGGGATAAATGCGATTTTGTGGTATCTATGCCGATGGTAGGAAAGATCACATCGTTGAATGCGTCCAATGCAGCGGCTGTTATCATGTATGAAGTGCGTAAGCAGCGGAATCAGAAGCTTTAAAGCGGACAGAGATACTGGTATCAGAAACAGCAGGAGGTAAAAGCACATGAATAATCTGCATATTCTGACAGATGAACAGCTGGTCAAAATGTCGCAGGAAGGCAGTGAGACTGCAGAGGAGATTCTGATCGAAAAATACAAGGCGATGGTCAAGAGCAAATCGAAAGTTTACTATATTGCCGGGGCAGATAATGAGGATGTGGTACAGGAGGGCATGATCGGATTGTTCAAAGCAATCCGCAGTTATGACGCTAACAAGGAGGCTGCGTTTAAAACGTATGCAGAAACATGTATCAACAATCAGATTTTATCGGCGATAAAAAAAGCAAACCGGCAGAAGTATCAGCCTCTAAACGAATCCATTCCTCTCAACTTTGAAAAAAGCGGCGACGACTACGACTGGGAGGGGGCAGCAGAAGAAGAAATCCACGGTACAATGGTTGATAATCCTGAAGAACTGACGTTGATAAAAGAAATCGTTCAGGTGTTGAACCAGTGCAATGGCGGCTTGTTCAGTGATTTTGAACGGAGCGTGTGGCTGGAATGGATGCGAGGCTATGACTATAATGAAATTGCACAGCGGCTTGACAAATCGCCCAAATCCATAGACAATGCATTGCAGCGGATTCGAAAAAAATTGACAGAATATATGGCAGAATGGTAACTTTAGTATTATTTTGGTGAGAAATATAGTGTACTTTTTGCTTGTATAGAAAGGCAGTATGAGGACGAGAAACGCTTATCAAAGGGAGAAAAGGAAGAAAGATGGAGAAACAAATGAAATTTGAAATGTATCACAGTTGTATCACAGTGCTTGACCTGGACAGATCCATAAAGTTTTATCAGAAGGCTCTGGGATTGGAAGAGATCAGAAGGATTGAAGGCGAAGATGGCTCCTATAAAATCGTTTTTCTGGGACATCCGGATGGTGCATGCCAGTTGGAACTGACATGGTATGCAGATCGTAAAGAACCATATGATCTGGGGGACAATGAAATCCATATCGGATTCCGGACGGCGGATATTGCGGCAGCCCATAAAAAACACGAAGAAATGGGATGCATCTGCTTCGAAAACAAGAACTTCGGTGTATATTTCATCGAGGATCCGGACGGGTACTGGATGGAAATTGTGCCGGTAAGATAATGTACTGAAAAATGTGCATAAAAAAGCAAAAAAAGTAGAGAATAAAGGTTTACAAGGAAAGGCAGCATGTGTTATAATCTCTTTTGCGAAAGCGAAATGTTAATATGCTGTTGTAGCTCAGTCGGTAGAGCACTTCCTTGGTAAGGAAGAGGTTCGGCAGTTCAAGCCTGCTCAACAGCTCCAATTTATCCCGTGCGGCGACGTTGAACGAGCCGTGCGGGATTTTTTCATGGAGAAAGAAAGTATCTTCAAAATAACGCAGAAATATCATTTGTGCATTTCAAGCGTAATGGTCAAAGAAGCAAATCCTTTCGGTAGATGGGTAAGTTTCAGGCAGAATGACATATGTAAAAACTATATGAAAATCTGGTTTAAATATTGAAAAATCGCTTGCAAACCGCCTTGAATATGGTAAAATTAAGATTAGGTTTAATGAAAAACCAAAGGTGGATCTGAGGACGCTCAGATCTGCACTTCCAAAAATAACGTTATACTCAGGAGGGAATTTCAAAATGGCAAAACAGAAATTTGAAAGAACGAAACCGCATATTAACATCGGTACAATTGGTCACGTAGACCACGGTAA
>CAKQVC010000078.1 GCA_934277655.1 uncultured Clostridia bacterium | reverse complement strand
CCTTCTCCACATACTCCATTTTGGATTCCAAACCAGCCCATCATGTTAACAGCAAAGATGGTACTTACGATAAATCTGGCTCCGCTTTTTCCGAAACCTCCCTGGCAGCACGTGCAGGATGCCAGTCCAAGGTCACAGCCTATCATTCCTGTTGCGACCATACCTACTACTACAATTAAGTTGCCTAAAGCACCTGAAATAATTGCAGGCCATATAGGCATTGCTTCTGCTAACAATGCTCCCAACAGGAATGCAGGAACACATACACATATGCCGGCCTGAACGAAGGCTAACGAAATCCAGTCTTTTCTATCTTCAGCAGAAATCGCCTGCAGAGCCGTGACTTCTGCTTTCTTACCTTTGTTTTCGTTTGTACTCATAATGGGCACCTCCTCTTAAATTTTCTATATGATAACACATAATTCTTAAAATGATAACTATGCAGATGACAAAATTATTTATCAATTACATTGTGCTTTTGCACAATAATCTTGATTAAAGCCGGAAGTTTTGCTATTATAAAAGAAAAGAATTAAAATAGGAGGAGTCATGAGTGTTACTGTCCGAGATTGTTTAAGACTGCCGGCATTTCATTCCGCAAGGGTGATTGCAGGAAAGAATGGGCTGGGGAGAATCGTGTCATCTGTATCTGTAGTAGAAATACCAGAAAAAACAATTGAGTCAGTCAACGTATTTAATCCTAATGAATTATTAATTACATCATTTTTTTCAATTAAAGACGATCCGGATCAACAATGTGAGGAAATGAGAAACCTATATGATGGTGGAGTCGTTGCCCTAGTGCTGTTTTATGTCGGAGCCATCATCTCTCACGTGTCTGACGAGCTATTACAGACAGCAGACGTCATGAATATCCCTTTAATTCTTATTGAAGATGATATGAAATACAGTGTCAGATACAGTGATGTTATTAAAGATGTGATGGGAGCTGTTTTCTACGATCAAATATCCACAGATTCTTTTGCAGATGCTGTGGAAAACAGGTTAAAACAGATTCCTTACAATAAAAGAAGCATGGAAACTCTTCTCAATGTAATCGCTGAAACGTACAATTGCAATCTTGTGCTTTATAATAAAAATGGCTTATATTTTACATCAATATATAAGCCATCCTTTGGACAATTCGAACCGGAATTTTTTGGGGATGCCTTTGCTGACAGTTCAACGGATCTTTTCTGCAAAAGCATATCACTGCAGGATAAGTCATTTTATTTATACAGAAAAGAGTTTTCACACGCGGGAAACACCTGGCTCACACTCTATGCCTCCAGTAACGAAAACAGCCTTAGCATGCATAAGTTAGATGAAATATGTGCATGTACAAATTTTTTCTCTACTTTATGGGGATATACTCTCGACATGCAGAATTACAATACTGTTATCACTTTGATTCTAAAATCATCTCGTATAATAGGAGAGAAATTCCTTGCAGCAAGTGGTATACCTTTTTCGGAACTCTCCACAATTCTTGTAGTTGATTCGGAAGAAGACGATTTGAAAGAAATTCTTCGCCAGATCGAAAGCATATTAAAGGAAAATGAAAGATTCTTTGTTAAAGATATCATTGACGACAGGCTTGTAATTCTAAGTTCTATAATGGTTTCCAAAAAGGATGATGGTATTATAGCTTCGGAAATAGAGAAATGTATAAATGAGCACGAGGGAGCATCATTCTTTTTAGATACAGGTAAAAACCTTACTTCAATGAGAAAAATATACTCTGCTTTCTGTGCAAATTCAGCAGCAATGAGTAAAATTTTCATTCACCGAAAATATCGCGACATGTATGATGTTATATTTTCACAGGAGATTATAAATCTAGCCATAAACAGAGGCAATCGAAACGAACATATTAAATCAATAATCGAAGCCTTAAAGGACGATAGTGACAATCTGATGGAAACCCTTGCGGTATACCTGATCGACTGCGATTCGCAGCTCAACAACACCGCGTCTACCTTGTTTTTACATAGAAATACTGTAACGTACAGGCTTAATAAGATAAAGCAGATAACAAACACTGATTTCACCTTGATGCCAGCAGCCTACGATTTTTATCTGGCGGCAGCACTGTGGAGATTAAACGAGAAATCTTAAAATTTAAAATATATAGCATCTTGTTACTCACTGCATTGAAAATGTGCGAAATTTGGTAGATATGCCACCGCCTCCAACCTTGACAAATCCCCCGGTTGGATTTAAGATTATTACATATTTTCAAATGAGGAGACTACACATATGCAACTGAAAAAGATACTTTATATTGTTCTGATGGCTCTGCCGATTTTGGTTACATTGGCACTGCTTCCGTCCATGCCGGATCAGGTTCCGATGCATTACGGTTTCGATAGTCAGGTCAACCGCTGGGGAAGCAAATATGAAATGCTGATTTTTCCTGTATTGACACTGGTAGCCGGCATCTTTCTTTTGGCATCTGGAAGCTGGTCACAAAAAAAAGGTCGCATCTCTGCAGACTCTGAAGAATATCATACATTGCTTCCGTCCAATGATAAGAAACGCTATTCCTTTTTAGACGATTCGATTCTGCTGACAGGAACCGCTACACTGATTCTTTTTAATGCGCTGACCTACGTATTTCTGTACATGTCTTTGCATGCAGACAATGAAGATTTTTCGGTGATCGGTTCAGAACGTATTATTTTCGGTCTGCTTGGATTGTTCATGATTTTTGTAGGGAATGTCATGCCAAACCTGAAGAAAAACTCGATTTTCGGGCTACGTAATAAATGGAGTCTAAAAAACGATACCGCATGGAAAAAGAGTCAACACGCTGCCGGCATTGCCTGCATCCTTTCCGGAATTGCCATCGCTCTGCTGTGTGTTGTTACCAGTGGTCAGACTTGCATCTGGGGTACGCTGATCATCCTTGCGATCATGCTGGTCATTGATCTTTACTGTAGTCGCAAAGCTGCAGAAGAGTGTTAACAATTCCATACTTTAAAAGCCGTCGCTCATTCCCGGTTTTCATCGAGAGAGCAACGGCTTTTTTGCTTTTGATATATATTTATCTTATTCCAGATTTTCTGTCGGTTTCAATGCATCTTTTAAGATCCCGGTCGGTCTTCCCTTTGCATCTCTCTCGATTTCAACCTTTCCGTCATCAGGGTCTGCATTTAAAAAATCAAGCTTTTCAAGTGCCCGGGTATTTACAGCTACAACATTCCCACATTCGCGAATGGCGATAACCGGCTGCTTCGTAGAAATCCGGTCAAGATCATCCCGATTCAAAAAACGCTTTTCGATCCAGTTCTGCTCATTCCAGGCAAAACACGGAATCCACTGTTCATCCTTCAGCTGCATCTTTCTCGCCATTCCACGGCTGAATGCTATAGCTTCTTCAATAGATTTTGTCTTTTCAAGGTCGATCCACTTTTGTGTCTTTTCTGTATCTACCTGAATTTTTCCGTCATACAGCGATATCATCCTATCTTTCCCTCTCTTTGTGCATGATATGTCATCTCATCTTGTTTTGTTTAATTATATTTTATCATACTTTATCTCAATCCGCTACCCCCCCCCCTTGGATTTTTCAAGGAATTTCCATAAAAAATAATATTTTCTTAACCTTGTCCTTATAGCTGAAGTTTGCTATACTGAGTAATGCATAGTTCCTGTGATACAAAGCGATGAGCTTTATTCGTCACTTCCCCTTCAACACCCTGAAATGAAGATATTTCCGATATCAACACATATCTTCCTTATCATACGAAATCATACGAAAGAGTGCTGGGTAGCTATGCCTGTAAAAAAAACAAATGAACGAAATCAAAATGAAAGACTCGAAAAGAAAAAGCTTGGAAATGGATAACTCACAAAAAGGTAATTTGACCACCGGCACTATTACGAAGAATATCTTACTATTCGCACTGCCTCTCATGTGCGGCAATCTGCTCCAGCAGATGTACAACATCGCCGATACCTGGGTCGTAGGGCGTTTTTTAGGTGCAGATGCACTGGCGGCTGTCGGTTCGTCCTATACACTTATGGTCTTTTTAACTTCTATCATTCTGGGACTGTGCATGGGCAGCGGGGCAGCTGTTTCTATGGATTATGGAAGCGGTCGTACAGATGAAATGCGGCGCAGCATCTTTTTATCCTTTATCCTGATTGCCGCCATTTCGATTTTCATCAATGGGCTGGTCTATGTTTTCATCGACCCGATCCTTACCCTGCTGAGCGTCCCTGCAGACGTTGTACCGCTGATGAAAACCTATCTTTTGATCATTTTTTCCGGTATTTTAGCGACCTTCCTCTATAACTATTATGCCAGCCTTCTGCGCGCCATCGGAAATTCGATATCGCCGCTGGTTTTTCTTGCGATCTCTTCCATTTTGAACGTAGCACTGGATCTGTTCTTTGTCATCGTGCTAAAACTCGGCATTGGCGGAGCCGCCTTTGCAACCGTTCTTTCACAGTTTGTTTCCGGTATTGGCATCGCCCTTTATACCTGGATTCGCTTTCCGGATCTTAGGCCTAAAAAAAGCGACTGCACATGCAGTCGCAAGTCGCTGGGCAAAATCCTCAATCTCTCATTGATGACCTGCCTGCAGCAGTCGATTATGAACTTCGGGATCCTGATGATCCAGGGGCTTGTCAACAGCTTCGGTACAGTGATCATGGCAGCTTTCGCCGCTGCTGTCAAAATAGATTCCTTTGCATATATGCCTGTGCAGGACTTCGGCAATGCCTTTTCAACTTTCGTAGCCCAGAACTTTGGTGCCGGTAAATCTGACCGCATCCGCCGAGGTATCCGCAGTGCTTTCTGCACATCTGCTGCATTTTCACTGATCATCAGTCTTCTTGTCGTTCTCTTCGCAAAACCGCTGATGTCCATCTTTATCGATTCGTCCGAGACCGCAATCATCGCCGCAGGCGTGACTTATCTTCGTATCGAAGGTGCCTGCTATATCGGCATTGGGATCCTGTTCCTGCTCTATGGCTATTACCGGGCAGTCAATAAACCACTCATGTCCGTGATCTTGACCATCGCCTCACTGGGAACTCGTGTTGCACTTGCTTACGCACTTGCACCGCTGCCCGCCATCGGTGTCATCGGTATCTGGGCGTCAATTCCTATCGGCTGGGTGCTGGCAGATGCAATCGGGATCGGATATTACGTCTATAAAACACCCAAATAAGTTTTCAGTTCCCCCATGCAGTTCATAGCGTCGTTATAACCCAGATAATAAAGATTTCCCAGTTTTTCCATATCTTTTTCGATCCTGCCGATGGCAACCGGCTCTGACGGACAGATCATAAAAATACGTCCTGCAGCCTGCAGCTTTTCAAGCTCGTCACACTCGTAATTGTATTCTTTATCGGAGGCTTTCAGATTGTCTACTAAATTAGGGTAATCTCGATACAGCTTCCGTGCCACACCGCTTGGTGTATGCGGTGCACGATAGTCCGCCGGTCTGGTTCTGACAACGACGATTTTTTCATATCCCTCGTCAAGCGCCCATTCATAAGGGATGCAGCAGGAACACCCACCATCCAGGCATTCTCTGCCTTCAACCTCTACCATCTGCGAAAAATATGGCATCGAAGCCGAAGCCTGCATTGCTTTAAAAATATCCTCACACCTTCCCTTTTCGAAATATAAAGGTTTTCCCGTCCGGCAGTCTGTTGCTACCGCTATAAAACGTCGCCGTGGATCACGAAACCTCTCTATATCCAATGGTTCATACCGATTTAATTCATGAAAAGCAAAATCAAAACCGATCAGGCCGTGATTATGCCGCAGTGCGGTCAGTCCCACATAACGCTGGTCATGGCGGAAGCGCAGGTTCGTTCGTGCAGCCCTTCCGATATTGCCTGCTACATAATTCAGTCCATTCAGTGCACCTGCTGATACCCCTATCGTACAGGACAGATTCAGTCCTTGCTCCATCATCGCATCCAGAACGCCCTCACCGTAAACACCTCGAAATGCACCGCCCTCCAACACGGCGCACCCCTCTACAATTGTATCCGGAGCTTTTCCTTTTGGCAATTCTGCAATCCCGGAGTAAACTCTTTTTTGTCTCACATGATTGATATATTTCATAGCTTCCCCCTGCGATTTTTCTTTCGTTTTTCATCCTGTTTCCGCCCGAACGTTTTTGCCTGGCAGTTATCGTAATACTTTCTTTGATTTTAAACAAATTTTGCTGAAATGTCAATGCTTTGCAGCCCTGATCACCTGTTGAACCGTTACTTCCGCCGTTTCCATTTCCACAATCCCTCTTTACAAACCAGCCACCTCATTTAAGTATTTCCCGCACAATAGACGCGATCAACATTTAGCTGCTAACACCTCATTCAAGCACTGGCAGCTTCTGGACCCTGTGCTTTACAGTGTCCAGGCGGCAGTGTCTTTTTGGGTCTGAAGCATATGTGCATAAACACCTTGTTTTGCTTCCAGTTCCTGTGGTGCTCCACTTTCCACTACACATCCACCGGAAAGCACGACAATCTTATCGGCATTGGCTACCGTGCGCATCCGGTGTGCGATGATCAACACCGTCTTCTTCTGGATCAGTTTGGAAAGTGCTTCCTGGATCAGAGTCTCATTGTCAACATCCAGCGAAGCCGTTGCCTCGTCAAGTAAAATAATCGGTGCATCCTTTAGAAATGCCCTTGCGATTGAAATTCTCTGACGCTCGCCGCCAGAAAGCTCGGAGCCGTTTTCCCCGATAATGGTCTGCCATCCGTTCGGCAGTTTTTCGGCAAATTCATCGCAGTGTGCCATTCTTGCAGCTACAAGAACCTCTTCATCCGTAGCACCTTTGCGTCCCAACCTGATATTTTCCAGGATCGACTGATTAAACAGCGTAACATCCTGAAATACAATAGAATACAGGGACAGCAAAGTTTCCGGATCAATATCCGAAATATCCATGCCACCAACTCTGACGCTGCCGCAATCCGGATCCCAGAACCGTGCTGCCAGCCGAGACACCGTCGTCTTGCCGCCGCCGGATGGCCCAATCAACGCCGTTACCTCCCCTTGCTTTGCGATAAAACTGATATCATCCAGCACCTTTTCTCCGCCACGATAAGAGAACCCTACATGATTAAATTCCACATCATACCCTTTATTTGTCATCGTCTGGCTGCCCGTCTGAACTTCATGGGAAAGTATCTCATCTAACCGCTTGCACCTTACATCGGTAGCGATAATTGCCGCCAGATTCTGAAGGGACATCTGCATCGGATCATAAAGCCTTGAAACCAGAAGCAGGAACATGAAGAAAGTCAATACATCTAAACTTCCATCTGTCAGCAGTTTGCCACCGACCAGTGCGGTTGTTGCGATGCCGAATTTTAAAAGCATCTGGGCGCTGGCCACAAACACCGCTGTCCCCAGTTCATTAATGATCGAATGTCGCTCAACCGCCTTAATCTTCTTCTTCAATCCTGCAAGATAGGACTCCTGTGCGTTGTTCGCCTTTAAATCACGCACTGTTTCCAGGCACTCCTGGATTCCATCTGCACATTCCATCTTCAGATCCATATGTTTCCGGCTCATCGCCCGTTACACATTCCCGGAAGAAAGCACGATCAGAAAGGATACAGGGAGTGGCCACAAAGATGCTAGTGCCATTCTCCAGTCGAAAAAGAACAAGCTGACCGCCACCAGGACCGTTGATACGCAAGCACCGATCAACTCCGGTATCCAATGGGAGGAAGCCGTTTCCATTTTGGCACAGTCAGACATGATCGTACTTGTCAGATCCGATAAATCCTTTTTTCCAAAATAGGACAGCGGCAGTTTCCGAAGCTTCTCAGCCAGACTGATACGCCTGACCCCACTCTCCACATAAGTCGCCAAAAAAGTAATGTTATACTGCACATACGTAGCCAAAGCGATCAATACCAGACATACAATGCAGCCTGCCGCATAGAATCCGCCCCGCCCGTTCAGCGTGCCTTCCATATAGTCACGTACCAGAGAATAGAGCAGCCCTACCGGAAGCATCAGTAAAATATTAGAAACCGATACAGAAACAAACGCCTGCATCATATCCTTCGTGCCCTGCTCAGAAAGGGCATATTTATGCTTGATTTTTTCTCTTAGTGTCATCTTGCTTCACCTGCCTCTT
>CAKQVC010000077.1 GCA_934277655.1 uncultured Clostridia bacterium | reverse complement strand
CGGACTGCATTGATGAAGGCGTGGACGAGGCGGTCCGGCAGGTGACCGTGGATATGGCGCAGACCTTAGAACGTGCCGGCGCAAAGATCAGCCGTGTCAGCATGGATTTTCTTCAGTATGTAATCCCGGCCTATTATATCATCGCAGCAGCGGAAGCAAGTTCTAACCTGTCCCGGTTTGATGGTGTCAAATATGGATACCGTGCCGAGGGCTATGAAGACTTGATGGAAATGTACTGCAAGACCAGAGCGGAGGGATTTGGCAGCGAAGTTAAAAAAAGGATCCTCTTGGGAACTTTTGTTCTCAGCTCCGGCTACTATGATGCTTACTACAAGAAAGCCCTGCAGGTCAAGGCACTGATAAAAAAAGCCTTTGACGAAATTTTTCAGGAATGTGATGCAATCTTGCTTCCGGCAGCACCGACGACTGCACCGAAGCTGGGGGAGAGTTTCAAAGCCCCGTTGCAAATGTATTTATCCGATATTTTTACAGTGCCTGTCAACATTGCAGGCTTGCCGGGGCTGAGTGTTCCAGCTGGATTCGACCATAACGGCATGCCGATTGGGGTGCAGATCATCGGTCCGGCACTGAGTGATCAAAAAGTCTTGAACATCGGCTATGCGTTCCAGCAGATGACCGACTTTCATCAGAAATGGCCGGGAGGCACATCGCACGGCACACAGGAGGTAAGATAAATGGCTTGGGAAATTGTTATGGGGCTGGAAGTCCACGTAGAACTGAACACAAAGACGAAAATTTTCTGTTCCTGCAAGACTGCATTCGGCGGCGAGCCGAACACTCACTGCTGTCCGGTATGCACAGGACAGCCGGGCAGTCTGCCGGTACTGAACAAGCAGGTACTGGAGTATGCGGTCAAAACCGGGATCGCATTGAACTGTGACATTACAAGATACAACAAATTCGACCGTAAAAACTATTTTTACCCTGACCTGCCAAAGGCCTATCAGATCTCGCAGCTATATCTGCCGTTTGCCAGAGATGGCAAGGTGCATATTACCACAGCATCAGGCAAAGAAAAGGACATTCGCATTCACGAGATCCATATGGAAGAAGACGCAGGCAAGCTGGTGCATTCTCCGTTCGGAGATGTGTCCTACCCAGACTACAACCGTTGTGGCGTGCCGCTTTTAGAAATTGTCTCTGAACCGGATTTTCGTAGCAGTGAAGAGGTCATTGCTTATCTGATAAAGCTGAAATCCACTCTCAAATATCTGGGCGTGTCCGACTGTAAGATGGAAGAAGGCTCCATGCGTGCTGACGTCAATCTTTCCGTCAGAAAGGCTGGCTCTGAAACTTTTGGCACCCGTACAGAGATGAAAAACATCAACTCCTTTAAGGCCATCGAGCGTGCCATCGCCTTTGAAGCACAGCGGCAGATCGACGCACTGGAATTCGGAGAAACCATCGTGCAGGAAACCAGACGGTGGGACGATAACCGCAGCAAGACCTATTCCATGCGTTCCAAAGAAAATGCACAGGATTACCGCTATTTCCCGGAACCGGATATTCCGCCAATCACCATTGATGATGCAATGATGCAGCACTTGACTGAGGCACAGCCGGAGATGGCGGAAGCCAAGCAAAAACGCTACATGCGTGATTACGGCATGAGTGAGAAGACAGCGAAGCTTCTGACCGAAGAAAAACATTTTGCAGAGATTTTTGAACAGACAGCAGCTTTGAGCGGAAAGCCGGAGGAAACAGCAAACTGGCTGATCGGACACACAATTTATCTGATGGGGCAGCATAAAATTGATGCCGAGGATGTTGCCATCGTGCCGGAAATCTTCGCAAAATTCGTCGAGATGATGGCAAGCGGTAAGGTCAACCGCACCATGGGAAAAGAACTCTTCGAGCAGGTTTTTGAGGGAGATCCGGCATTCGACATTGAAGCTTATGTGCAGGAACATCACATGGAATCCATTGAGGACGATGGTATGATTGAACAGGTTGTACAGGCGGTTCTGGGCGAGCATGAAAACCTGGTACAGCAGTACAAGGCAGGCGATGAAAAAGTCTATGGATTCTTCATCGGTCAGTGCATGGGCCGTTTGCAGGGAAAGGCAGATCCGGTACTGGTCAACAAGCTGGTAAAAAAGGCAATTGCACTCATGTAGGACAAGCCTCAGCATTTGATACAGATTCGATCGTGTAGAAAAGTAAGTGTAGTGAGTATTCCAACGAAAAAGCAAAGAAGAATTTTAAGAATATACCCCAAAAAGTATAGAAAAGGAATGGTAAACAGCGATGAAATATATAGATTTACAACAGCCGGCAGAGGCACGCGATATTGAAATCGTGATCAGAAAATTTGCAGAGGGAACGCTGAAGGACGGCGATTTGGTAAGCGTGAAAGGGGCGGTTCATCACATCAAGGACATGGGAGCGTTTGCTTTTGTCAATATCAGAAGTCCAAGACGTGTATTCCAGTGTATCTGGGAGGCAGGAAAATCGAGTTTTGAACTTCATGATATCCAGCCGGAGGACTGGGTACTTTTCGACGGCAGGATTGCTGCCGATGAGCGGAGTCCGCTGGGATTCGATATCAAAATGGAGACTATCACGAAAGTTGGCGGTCCGGCAGAAAAACTGCCGTTGGAGATCTCCAATGACCGCAAGATCAAAAATCTGCAGCTGGACACCATGCTCAACAATCGGGTCGTTGCACTGCGTAATCCACGGATTCGTGCGATTATGAAAGTGGCAGATGGTGTGATGCATGGCTTCCGCAGTTTCCTTCGTGAAGAAGGTTTCGTGGAGTTTGTGCCGCCTAAGATGGTCATGGGCGGTGCAGAAGGCGGTGCAGATATGTTTATGGTCAAATATTTTGACCAGCGTGCTTATCTGAACCAAAGTCCGCAGCAGTACAAGCAGGCGATGGTTGGTGTCTTTGAAAAGGTCTTTACGGTTGGACCGGTGTTCCGTGGGGAAAATTCCAACACACCACGTCATCTGACAGAGTTTCAGGGCATGGATCTGGAGATGGGATTTATCGACAGCTTTGAAGATGTGATGAAACTGGAAGCCCGCATGTTTGTCTATATTTTTGATCTGTTAAACCGAGAGTATGCGGATGAACTGGATCTGGTGCTGGGAAAGGGTCAGCGCCTGCCGGATCTGAAAACGGTACAGATTCCACAGATTCGATTTGCCGATGCCAAGGAACTATATTCCAGAGCCAGCGGAAAGAAGATCACAGATCCAGTCGACCTTTCGCCGGAAGAAGAAAAATGGCTGGGACAGCATTTTCTTGAGGAAACCGGCTCTCCGTTGGTGTTTGTGACACATTATCCATCGGTCAAGCGACCGTTTTATGCAATGGATGATCCGGAGAATCCGCGTTATACGCTGAGCTACGATCTGCTGCTGAACGGACTGGAGATCACTACCGGCGGTCAGCGCATCCACGATTACGACCAACAGGTTGCCAAGATGAAAAAACGCCATATGGATCCTGCTGACTTTGAAAACTACCTGACCATGCACAAATATGGTTTGCCACCGCACGGCGGCTTTGGTCTGGGGATGGAGCGTGTCGTCGAAAAACTTTTGGGGTTGGAAAACATCCGCGAAGCAGCAGCTTTCCCACGTGATAGAAATCGCCTGCAGCCGTAGTGTGTAACCCGTGAAAAATTTTTAAGATACCCTTGCCTGGCGAAAAAAAATCAAGTAGAATGAAAGCAGGGAATAACTGCTTCTTCATAAATGCAGAGGAAGCAGACAGAAATAATTTTCTACGGAGGGCAATGAGATGAAATTTCAGATTGTAGATGCTTTTACAAATCAATTATTCGGAGGAAATCCTGCAGGCGTGGTAATTTTACCGGAAGGAGCAGACTTTCCGGATGCGGAAACGATGAGAAAGACTGCCGCAGAACTGCGTTATTCAGAAACTGCTTTTGTTAAGCAGCTAGACGAAAAAACATTTCAGACAAGGTATTTTACGCCGGCGGCGGAAGTCGAGCTTTGCGGACATGCAACGATCGGAACGTTCTACACATTAATGGAAAACGGATATGTTCAGCCGGGAAAGACTTATATCAACGATACGATCTCTGGTGTGCTGGAAATCGTTGTGAATGAGGAGTCAATCCTGATGGACATGGCGAAACCACAGATCTTTGAAGCACTTGATAGTGCGGAAGAGAAAAAAGAACTCTATGAGATCATGGGACTTCAGCCGGATGATCAGGGTGTATGTGATGAAAAGCCTGAAATTCAGCTGGTTCCAAAAAAAGTGTCTACCGGTCTGATTGATATCATGATGCCGGTTGCCGATGAAGCACAGCTGGAAAAAATCGAACCGGATTTTAAGGCACTGACGGAGCTTTCAAAAAAATATAATGTGGTCGGTGTTCATGCTTTTACTGTGAACAGCAAAGATGGCTTGATTCATGCAAGGAATTTTGCACCTTTATATGAAATTGATGAAGAGGCAGCGACCGGAACTTCCAACGGTGCATTGACATATTACCTGTATGATTATGGAATTGTCAGGGAAAATGATGTTAACGTGGTTGTGCAAGGAGAAAAGATGCAGAGACCTTCCAGGATCTCAACACAGATCGTGATCAAAGAAGATGGGCCGCTGGTAAAAGTCGGTGGTCTGGCAGTGACTTTGGCGAAAGGCGAAATTAATCTGTAGTACCAAGATGGCAGATGTGTTAAAAAACATGGAATAGCGACTTGATATATGATAAAAAAAGAAAAATGATTAAATTCTGTGCAAACTAGAAGAATTGTCCATATAAAGAATTTTTAAAATATAATAGAATAAAATAAATGCAGAAGGCTTAAGAATGCGATTTTTAAGCCAGGAATATATTATATTTACTAAAAAAAGGGGAATAAACATGGCAAAGAGTTTAGCACATATAGCAGAAAGAAAAGCATTTGAAAAAATACTAGATTCCATTATTAAGAAAAGCCAGACAGAGAATGTTTCGGACGTATTCCTGTCTCTGGTTGACAAGATTGAAAAAATCATGGGAGAGGATTGGGAAGCATCTTCTTATGAAATGCTCCGCCAGATTGCAAACGACCCGAACAGCAAATGGGCACACTATGTAGAAAGAATCTTGCATGAAGTTGACCCGCACATCTTGAAGACTTTCCTTCTGAACGCAGGTTTTGAAGCAGGTTTCATGGGATACAAAACTTCTAATAAAATGAAGAAAAAATATAACTGCAATATCCCGTGGATCATCTTGATGGATCCGACGACCGCCTGCAACCTGCACTGCACTGGATGCTGGGCAGCAGAATACGGCAACAAGCTGAATCTTTCTTATGAAACAATGGATAAGATTATCACAGAAGGAAAGGAACTTGGCATCTATGCGTATCTGTTTACCGGTGGAGAACCGCTGATCCGTAAAGATGACATCATCCGCCTCTGTGAGAAACATAAGGATGTTGCGTTCCATGCATTTACTAATGGCACTCTGATCGATGAAAAATTCTGTCAGGATCTTCTCAGAGTCGGTAACTTCTTCGTTTCTGTCAGCATTGAAGGATTCGAAGAAAGCAATGACGGAAGAAGAGGTGCAGGACATTACCACAAGGCACTTGTAGCGATGGATCTGATGCATCAGCATCACATTCCGTTCGGTGTATCCATCTGCTACACCAGTGCGAATTACTTGACGGTTACCAGTGATGAATTCCTTGATATGCTGATCGACAAGGGTTGTGTATTTGCATGGTTCTTCCACTATATGCCGGTCGGAGTCAATGCAAGCACGGATTTACTTCTCAGCCCGGAACAGAGAGAATATATGTATCATAAGATCCGTGAGATCCGTGATCTGGAAGGAGGCAAAGAGTTGTTTGCTATCGACTTCCAGAATGATGGGGAATTTGTGCATGGATGCGTTGCTGGTGGGGAAAGATACTGTCACATCAATGCAAACGGCGATGTGGAACCTTGCGTATTCATCCACTATTCCAATGCGAATATTAAAGAAAAATCCTTGCTGGAATGTCTGCGGCAACCTTTATTTATGGCATATAAAGACGGACAGCCGTTTAATGATAATTTCCTGAAACCTTGTCCAATGCTGGAAAACCCTGAAATCCTTCAGGAACTGGTAAAGAAAACAGGTGCAAAATCAACGGATCTGGAAGCACCGGAATCCTGTGAACATTTATGCAGCAAATGCACGAAATACGCAAAGGACTGGGCACCGACAGCTGATCGTCTGTGGAATGCAGGTCATACACCGGCAGCAGATAAGCCAAGACATATCTAAGATGTGCGTGACGTGCATTGCGGAGTGCATTTTAGATTAAGTCAAATCAAGAATTTACGATTTCAAAAAATCCTCGGAAGCGTTCCGGGGATTTTTATATGAGAAAAACGATAGAATAACCCAAATGGACCGGATGGGTGAAACATGGCTGATGTTTAGAAAAATTCCAGAAAATTTATGCAAACCCCTTGAAAAACACTTCAAAAAGTAGTATACTTATAAAGAAATATGGCTCTATGGTCAAGCGGTTAAGACTCCGCCCTCTCACGGCGGCTACTCGGGTTCGAATCCCGATAGAGTCACCACAGTGAAAAGCATCTGACAGACGTTAGGTGCTTTTCACTTTTTTTGATTATTCTTTGTCCGGAAAGTGAAATTTTACCCATATCTGTTCTGCATAATAGCAAAACGTCCACAAGGACATTCGTACTGCTTTCTTCCGGTAAGAAGTGTGTGCAGAACAGGTGTATATGTGGACGTTTCTTATTTCTTCTTGTTTTTTTATTATTTGTTCTACATCGTATCAACGTAGCGGATGGTTTCCATTGCATCTTTCGCATACTTATCGGCACCGATGCGGTCAGAATATTCCTGATTTAGAACTGCACCGCCGACGACGATTTTACACCATGGTGCTTTTTCTTTTAGAAGTGCAATGGTTTTTTCCATGGCAGGAACTGTTGTTGTCATCAGTGCACTTAAACCGGCTGCCGGAGCATGGTATTTGATAACTGCGTCTGCGATCGCATCAGGTGCGACATCCTTTCCAAGATCGATCACTTTAAATCCATAGTTTTCGAGAAGGAGCTTTACGATATTTTTACCGATATCATGAATATCTCCGTGAACCGTGGCGATAACGACCGGGAATTTATCTAACTGTTCGCCGTCCGATAAAGCCATATGTGCTTTGATTCTTTCAAAGGATGCTTTGGCAGCTTCCGCACTCATCAGCAGCTGAGGAAGATAAACTGTTTTTTCTTCAAAACCTTTTCCTACAATATCAAGAGCAGGGATGATCTGATTCTGAATGATTTCCAAAGGGTCTGTGTCTGCCAGCATTGCTTCCGTCAGTTCTCCGGCCTTTTCTTTCAACCCTTTTGCAATAGCACGCTGGAGGGGAGATGCATAATCAGACTGCATGCCGGAGGATGCAGGAACTGCTGCGGAAGAAACATCCGATGTAGCCGGGGCAGCAGGTTCCTGCAGATTGGAAACAAACGTAATATAGTCGCTACAGTTTTCATCCATTTGATGAAGTGCTTTGAACGCATAATAAGCTTTCATCATATCCTGTGAATATGGGTTCATGATGGCCGCAGACAGTCCGTTTTCCATGGCACAGGTAAAGAATGCACTGTTAATGGCGTCTCGCTTCGGAAGTCCGAAAGATACATTGGATACACCAAGAGACGTATGACATCCCAGTTCGTAGCGGATCGTGCGGAGAGCTTTTATGGTTTCCATAGCCGCTGCCGGTTCTGCACTGACCGTCATAGCGAGCGTATCGAAGATAATATCTTTCTTTTCAATGCCATATTCGGCAGCACGGGCAAGAATCTTCTCTGCAATTGCGATTCTGCCTTCTGCTGTCTTTGGGATACCTTCGTCATCCAGAGTAAGGGCAACTACCAGTCCACCGTATTTTTTTACCAGTGGGAAAATACTCTTCATAGATTCTTCTTTCCCATTGACGGAGTTGATCATCGCCTTGCCGTTACAGCAGCGGAGTGCCTGTTCCATGGCGATCGGATCAGATGTGTCAATCTGAAGAGGAAGGTCGATGATTGCCTGCAGCTGGCAGATCGCTTCTTTTAAAACAGCAGGTTCATCAATTTCAGGGAGTCCTACATTAACATCCAGAATCTGGACGCCGCATTCCTGCTGGCGGATTCCTTCCTGGAGGATATAATCCATGTCATGCTCTTTCAAAGCCTGTTTGAATCGTTTTTTTCCGGTTGGATTGATTCTCTCACCAATAACAAGGAACTTTCCGTCAAGAGCGATTTCCTGACTCTTTCTCTCTG
>CAKQVC010000076.1 GCA_934277655.1 uncultured Clostridia bacterium | reverse complement strand
CATAATTGCTGCAACTGATCATTCCGAAAATCCCGATGGCAAACAGCAAAATCGTCAATGTATAAATTCCTCGGTCTGCAAGGAAAAATTCTATCTTATCTATCATTCCTGTTAAATCAATCATCGAACCTGGTCCTTTCCAGTACAACATTTAAGATTTTGGCAAGTACCGCTGCGACACACAGCGTAACGCCCAGTTCAATCATAAAAATCCCTGCAGAATGCAGCTCGCTGCCTTCCAATGGCAATGGCAGTTTGTCATACTCCAAAAAGCTGCCGCCTCCTGCCATACATAAGATTCCTGTCAGCAAATAAAGGAAAACTCCTGCCGATGCTGTGATCATCATGGAAGAACTCTTCATTTTGGTCAACCCCATATCGGTATCCGGTGTAATCCTGTCAAGAAGGTAGGCACAGCCAAGCAGCGCTCCTGCCTGAAAGCCGCCACCCAGACTGACTTCCCCATGGATAAGAACATAAATAGCATAGACAGCCAGGATTGGAACTACAATACGGATAGAACTGTCGAAAGCAATGCTTCCGAATCCCTTTACCCTCCCCGGACGTTTCTGCTTTTTCCGCAAAATTACCTGTGGCTCAGAGGGCAGTGTCACAATAACGACAACTCCCGACAGAAAAAGCACGCAGGTTTCAAACAAGGTATCAAATCCTCTGTAATCCGCCAGCACTGCTGTTACCAGATTAGGGGAATTCGTATCTTCCACAGCATGCACAATATAATAGTTCGACAGCTGGCCATTAGCCGGTGTATCCAGCCTGCCAATCGTCGGCAGAACTTCTCCGATCCGCAGAGAAAAAGCTGTCACGCCAATCAGCATCCCCACAAAGATCAAAATTTTCCATTTTCGTCTGTCTCCAATCCTGCTTTCCGTTTTCTTATTTTTCCTCATTATTTCCTCGTTTTTTTCTGATCGATTTGATTACAATAACAAAATATACGGTTGAGATTGTTCCGATAACAGCTTCCGTAAACGCTACATCGGCTGCACCTACAATGGTATAAAGCAGCATTGCTATAAAACTGAATGCGCAATAGGTCACTGCCGCTGATAAAAGCCTGCGGTCAAAGATGATAACAACAGCGATTCCGATCAGAGCCAGGAGCAGGATTCCCTCAATTAAGATGATCGACATATTTTCTCCTTTTTCACTTTTTGTTATAAGCATTTTCCAACTCATTGCTGCTATCCGCAGTTTTCTCCGGCCAACTTTCGTTTCCCCCGATTGTCACATATCGTACAAGTTTTCCCTGCTTATACGCTACCTTTCCGATAATATGCGTTCCGATCGGGCAGGTTACCAGAAGCATAGCCCCTACAAAAAGAATTTTCAACGACGTCAGATTCCAGCCTTCGTATACAGCCAATCCCACACAGTAAAAGATCACGCCCAGACCGGATCCGATACCTGCCGCCTGCAGATGACAGAAAAAATCTTTTAACCGGAGAACGCCAATCAGGGATGCCGCAACAAAAAAAGTCCCAAGACTAAGGCACATAATCGTGATGATTTCTCTAGCTTCCATTACTTCTCCCCTCTTTTTCCGGTTCCTCCCTGTTTTCACTTTCACTTACCGCACTGTCCAGAAATTTCGCAATAATCAAAGAACTGATAAATCCCAGTACTGCATATGAAATAGCAATATCGACATACATGTCGCCCCTTCCGTCCACAAAGCCAACCAGAAGCAACAACAATACAATGTTCGTACTGATGATCAAAATAGCGATAAAGCGGTCAAAGAAACCTTTTGTTGTAAAAATCCTTCCCAGAAAGATCAATGTCAATGTCAGGATCACACCGATACAGGCAATAAAAAAATTATGCATTACCCTCTTCCTCCCAATAATCCTGCTTCGGAACCAGTGTTCCGATGTCCACCTTCTTTTTTCCCGGCAAAGGAGTGAACGCACAGTTCTCTCCATACAGCCAGGCTGTTTTTTTTGCCATCACACCGCTCATCAAAGACGCCTCTGCCTCTGCCGTCAGTGCATGAACTTCAAAAACACCGTCTTCCAGAACGTCCAACGTTATCGTCCCCGGTGTCAATGTAATGGAATTGGCAAGGAACATGGTTGCTGCAGGATTCTCAAAAGGTATGGAAAAATACACGATCCGCGGGAGATAGTCCATATGAGGCGACAACACCAACCGCGTTGTTTCCAGACTGGAAAGCACAATCTCCTTTATCAGCCATGCACTGTATATCAGCAATTTCAAGGGATTGCATCCGAAAAGATAAAATTGTTTTTTATTTCTTCCTGTAACAATAAGAAAAGGCGTACAGATATAGGCAACCGCCAGAGAAGCAACAATGCCAAAGATCACAAACTTCCATTCCCACTTTCCGGAAAGCAACATCCAAACCAAAAAGAGGATTGCAAAAGTTATACAAAAAAAGATCAAGGGAGACCCATTGACCTTAAAATTACCAAGTTTAAATTTCATAGCGAACGAATTTTCTCCTAATGCCAGTTTATATTCTGCTTCGTGTCGTTACGGAAATTCATCGGGAAACACCCCAACGTATAACAAAACTTCACTGGTAATATAATACCATTAAATTACTTTCTCTGTCAAGAAAAATCTAAGCACTTTCTTAACAATGTATGTATATTTTCCACAAAAAAGGACCTACAAAATTGTAAGCCCTTTTTGATTTCATTAGATTCTATATCATCTGCCGTTCGAAAGCTGCATAGCATACAACGTTAAGAACGTAGTCAGAAACTATTTCAGAGTTACTGTAGCTCCAACTTCTTCTAACTGAGCCTTGATAGCGTCAGCTTCTGCCTTTTCAACGCCTTCTTTGATGTTCTTAGGAGCTCCGTCAACTAATTCCTTAGCTTCCTTTAAGCCTAAGCCAGTTAATTCTCTAACTGCTTTGATAACTTTAATCTTTTCTCCGCCTGCTGCTTCCAGAACAACTGTGAATTCAGTCTGTTCTTCAGCTGCTGCAGCACCACCTGCTGCACCTACAACTGCTACTGGAGCTGCTGCGGATACGCCGAATTCTTCTTCACAAGCTTTTACTAAATCATTTAATTCTAAAACTGTCATAGCTTTGATAGCTTCGATAATCTGATCTTTATTCATTTTATTTCTCCTTTACAAATTTTCTCTTTTTGAGATTGAGTGTTTTCGATTTTTAATCATTTATTATTCTGCTTTTGCATCTGCAATAGCCTGGAATGTTCTAACTGCCTTGCTTACAGGTGACTGAATGCTTCCCATGAACTTAGCAATGAGGACATCTCTTGACGGAATATCTGCAACTGCCTGGATACCATCTTTGTCCATGAAGTTTCCTTCAACAACACCTGCTTTGAATTCCATTTTCTTGAAGTCTTTGATAACTTCGTTTAATACTCTTGCCGGAGCTGTAGCATCTTCCTTGCTGATTGCAAGAGCACTAGGTCCGTCGAGAACTTCAGCAAGACCTTCAAATTCAGTTCCTGCAATAGCTCTCTTAATGAGCGTATTTTTATATACAGTGTAATCTACGTTTGCTTCACGCAGTTTCTTTCTCAGAGCATCAGCCTGAGCAACTGTGATTCCCATGTAGTCGATAACTACTGCAGATTGTGCACCGTCTAATTTTTCTTTAATTTCGTCGATGATGACTTGTTTCGCTTTCTGAGCTTCTACTGACATTATCTGTTCTCCTTTCTTGCATGACCACATCGGACATGCAGAGTATGGTACTCCATAAAAAAACCTTGCGTTATCCCGGATTTCTCCGCAGACTTGGCAAGGTCAATATTTTATATTGTACCTCGGCGGGAAATTAAGCTTTCGCACCCGCTGTCTACGGTTTTATTTCATTGTTATAGTTCATTCAGTTTAAAAGAATGACTTGGATTTTGCTTTACAAAATCGCTGGCATTCTTTCCTTTCGACAACGTCGAAGAAATGATTAGAACTGAATTACTGCCGGATTTACTTTCACTCCAGGCCCCATTGTGGAAGCAACTGTTACACTTCTTAAGTACTGACCCTTAGCTGCTGCCGGCTTAGCCTTTACAATAGCTTCGAGAAGTGCATTGAAGTTTTCAGTTAACTTTTCAGCACCGAAAGAAATCTTTCCGATTGGCGTATGGATGATGTTTGTCTTGTCAAGTCTGTACTCAACTTTACCAGCTTTAATTTCCTGTAAAGCCTTTGTAACATCCATAGTAACGGTACCTGATTTCGGGTTTGGCATTAAGCCCTTAGGTCCTAAAATCTTACCTAATCTACCAACAACACCCATCATGTCAGGTGTAGCAACAACTACATCGAAATCAAACCAGTTTTCAGTCTGGATCTTCTGAGCTAATTCTTCAGCTCCAACATAGTCTGCTCCAGCTTCCTCAGCTTCCTGTGCTTTCGCACCCTTTGCGAAAACTAAAACTTTTTTAGTTTTACCTGTTCCGTGCGGAAGAACGATCGCACCTCTAACCTGCTGGTCAGCGTGTCTTCCGTCTACACCAAGTCTGATGTGAACTTCTACAGTTTCATCAAATTTAGCATGTGCAGATTCCACAGCGATCTTTAACGCTTCTGCTGCATCATATAAATTTGCTTTGTCGTATTTAGCGACAGCATCTCTGTACTGTTTACCTCTTTTAGGCATGTTTTCCTCCCTGTGGTACTAGCGACTTTCGTCTTCCACTGTCAATTAATCTTCAATAACGATACCCATACTTCTTGCAGTACCCTTGATCATTTCTGTTGCAGATTCAAGAGTTGCTGCGTTTAAGTCTGGCATTTTGGTCTTGGCAATTTCTTCTGCCTGTGCTCTTGTTAATGTAGCAACCTTCTTCTTGTTAGGTTCTCCGGATGCTGCATCAAGACCTGCTGCTTTCTTCAGAAGTACTGCTGCAGGCGGTGTCTTTGTAACAAACGTGAATGATCTGTCAGCATAAACAGTGATAACTACAGGAATAACCATACCTGGCTGATCCTGAGTTCTCGCATTGAACTGCTTACAGAAATCCATAATGTTAACACCTTTCTGACCAAGTGCAGGACCTACTGGAGGAGCAGGAGTTGCATTGCCGGCTGCGATTTGAAGCTTAATATAACCTTCTACCTTTTTAGCCATTTTTTTAATTTCTCCTTTCTTTAGATTTTTTCAACCTGACTGAATTCTAATTCTACAGGTGTATCTCTGCCGAACATGGAAACTTTGACTTTCAGTACCTGTTTTTCCTTGCTGATCTCTTCGACTGTACCCATAAAGTTTTCGAAAGGACCGCTGATGACGCGTACTGTTTCTCCGACTTCCACATCCAGGTCGATATAAACTTTCTCAATTCCCATTCTCGCTACTTCTTCATCCGTCAGCGGAATTGGTTCGGAGCCATGACCTACAAATCCGGTAACCCCCTGTGTATTTCTTACAAGGTACCAGGACTCATTGGTTACAATCATCTTTATAATTACATAACCCGGAAACATCTTCCTGGTTTTGATTTTACGTTGCCCGTCTTTTAGTTCAACGCGATCTTCAGTAGGTACAACGATGTCGATGATCAAATCCTGCATGCCACGGTTTTCAACCATTTTTTCGATATTCACTTTTACTTTGTTTTCGTGACCGGAATAAGTATGAACAACATACCATTTTGCCTGGCCGTCACCTCTGATGCCTTCTCCCTCTAATGGAGACACACCTTTGCTTTCAAAATCAGACATTTTCGTACCTTCTCTTTTCTATATTCGTTTAAGTAAGTAATGATCGAATTTAAAAGCTAGCTTAAAGTGATGTTTAAAACAGACTTCAGAGCTGCTAATACACCTGTATCAATTAACCAGAAGCCTAATGCGAAAACTGCACACGTAGCAATAACTACCGCAGTGTAAGATGCAACTTCCTTCTTCGTCGGCCAAACGACTTTCTTCATTTCAACCTTGACGCTTTTAAAATATTCTTTAAAGCTGGTTTTCTTTTTTACTTCATTTGCCATAATTCTCTCCCCTTATTTTGTTTCTTTGTGAAGAGTATGCTTTTTGCAAAATCTGCAATATTTCTGCATTTCAATACGATCCGGATCATTTTTCTTGTTCTTCATTGTATTGTAGTTTCTCTGCTTGCACTCTGTGCATGCCAGCATTACCTTAACTCTCATGTTGATTGTCCTCCGTTAACTCAAAATTCAGAGCCTCTCATCGAAGCTCTGCTACTTAATAATCATAAAGTTACCTATTAATTATAAGGCAGCGCTTTTTCAATGTCAACCTAATATTTCATTTTTTAAAATTATTTTTTACATCTCTACAGGGTCTTCCGGGCCTAATGGATCTAGCTGTTCTGCCTTGTCATCTTCGTTGTTACTATCCCGGATCGTGGAAACTGCCACATACACTCCGGTCGATGTTGCCATAACCTCTCCCTGTGCGTTGATAATTTCTCCGGAGTTAAAATTTTTCCTGCCTTCTTTTCTGTCAATACGCCCGAAAGCTCTCATCTCACTGCCCACCGGAATCGGCTTCAGGTACTTGACCGTCATTTCCGCCGTCACATACGGGTTGTAAGTATTTCCGTTTTCATCGGTAATAAAATTACAACGCCCCATCACTTCGTCAAGCACCGCCCCGGACATGCCGCCATGCATGATGTTATCGTGTCCCTCATGAATTTCTCTGGCGGTAAACTTTGTTGCCAGTTCACCGTTCTCCAACTGATAAAAAACACATCCCAGGCTGGCCGGATTTTCAGTTCCGCATACAATACTTGTCGTCGTTCTGACTTGCTTTGCCAGAACTTTTTGTTTTTTTCTGAGGATAACTTTCTTTTTCTTACTGTCCATCTTCGCTTGCTGTGTCTCCCTTTGCTGCTTTTACCATGCGATCTACGGCTTTGGCTTCTTCTTCCGGAATCCGGTCTACCGTCGATGCATTGGTTCCCACAGAATAACAATATTCATATCCGTTGGTTCCTTTAATTGCCTGCTTTGAAATTTTCCAGTCAGGCATATCTTTTAACTGCATTTTGATAATGTCAGCCATTTCATCTGTTGTCATGTTTGTTGACAGGTTGTCTTTTACTGCATCCAGAATCGCCGTATATTTTGTCAGGATCGTTGTGCTTCCGGTTGCTTTCTTTAAAATTGCTTCCATGACAGCCTGCTGGTTTTCATTTCTCTGCATATCTCCGGATACGAAAGAATGTCTTTCTCTGCAGAATGCAAGAGCCAATTTCCCATCTACATGATTCATGCCTTTTACGAAATGATGTCCGTTCAGTTCCGGCATGCCTTTCATACCGGAAGTATAGAAATCTACCGGTGAATCAACATCAATACCATCGATGGCATCAACGATTTTAATAATTGTGCTATAATTTACCCTGAGGTAATAGTTAACATCAATTCCAAGTGTGTTTTCAATTGCACCGATGCTTTCCTGAATCCCATAAAGACTGGAATGGGTCAGCTTGTCCTTTGCATTCTTGGATGGAAGCGTCACATAATAATCTCTTGGAATGGAAGTCAGAAGCACTTCATGAGTCTTCGGATTTACTGTTGCGATCATATTGACATCCGTACGATTTGTAACGCTGATGTCACCAGTCATATCAGATCCACTGATATAAATATTATAACTCTCTTTCGTCACATCAACCGATGAAGTCTGATCTTCAACCTCAATCGGGACGGATATCGTATAAAGAATCCTCGTTTCCTCCGTTACATCTGCAACAGGCACGTCTTCTGCATCCTGTTTCAGGCTCCGCATACTCTGGTAAGTGGCTGCACTGAGGAATACTGCCGGGTAATCGCCTGCCACCAGTTTGTCGATAGCAACTCCTGCTTTTTCTTCATAAGAATATTCAACGTTTACTTTTTCCTGCAAATCCGCCTTTGCCTCAGAATAACTCAAGTCCTGCGACATCCATGTCCCGATAGTCTGTCCGTCAAGACCGCTTAAATCGCCCTCTTCATACAGCGAGTCTGTCTTTACGATCACATAATAGTCTTCCTGTGCTTGTTTTACCGTTGTGATATTATCAAGGAAATCCAGTGTATCCACCAGATACCAACTGCCAACACTAAATACGGCAATCAAGAGAAATGCCATGATTGTTGCACCGATTTTTCTGCCTTTTTTCCCATTTTTGCTGAACATCACAGGCACGATAAAAATCGATACGACTACTAAGATCCCGATTCCTGCGTATAAATATTTTTCCGGCAGAGCATTCAGCTTGATCAGCAACGCTACAAAAGCCGCAGCAAAAATTGTATATATGATTGATATAAACCTGCAAAATCCATTTGTCAACAGCTTTTTTAAAATTATTTTTTGCATATTTTTTCACATATATATTCAG
>CAKQVC010000075.1 GCA_934277655.1 uncultured Clostridia bacterium | reverse complement strand
ATCTCAGCGTTTCCAAAATCGAAATTTCAGGCGGGACTGTTAAGGCTGAAGGCCGTACCAGCGGCGCGGGAATCGGCGGCGGACAGTTTGTCAGGGCAGACGACATTCAAATTACCGGAGGAACCGTGGAGGCTAAAAGCACTTACGGCGGTGCGGGAATCGGTGGCGGCTCGGATGCCATCGGACACAATATCACAATTTCCGGCGGCGATGTCTATGCCAAATCCTACGGCGGCGCAGGCATCGGCGGCGGCATTGCAGCGATGGGTGACACGATCCGTCTGAGCGGCGGACACATCAAAGCCGAATGCGGCAAGAATCTCGGCAACTCGCCGGTCGCATTCGGAAGCGGTGCGAACATACGCAATACAAACGGAATGTTCAACGGAACAGCAGCGGTTCCGGTGGAAGATGTTTATATTGTCCTTTCGCATGAAAATCAGGTGGATATGAATATTACCGCGGAATGTCGTTCTTTTGATGGTATCCGAGGATATCAGACCTTTACGGACAGTATCACGAATAACTCCTACGGCATGCCCGGAGAGACTCAAATAAAATTTAGCAGCTTATCCCTTCCGAACGCGCAGAAGTATGGTGAAATCACGATTGCAGCAGATCTTACCTTTAAAGAGAAAGAAACTCCGCATAAATGTTTACCTGCAGATCATACCAAAAATATGGGGAAATATCATCTGACTGTCTGCAAAACCTGCGGCGTGCGTATGTTCTACAACCTTACCGCGGAAAGCAGCAGGCACGATAATCTTGATTGGAACACGGATAGGCATGAAAAGTTTTGCGAAAGCTGCCGGGAGGCAATTGAAAGGGACTATACAGCGCCGGAGATTGATGGAGTTGAAACCGGAGGGGTTTATTTGATATCAAATCTTCCGGATGGATCTCCGGGCACAAAACGCTTCTATGTAACTGACGATGGATGGCCGGGATTGGTGGCTTCCGGCGTCAAGTCGGTGATGTTGGATGGCAGGGAAATACAAATGGTAAACGGGGCTTATCAAATTCCGGCAATGAGCGGTTCTCTAATAACTTCTGGGAATCCTCTGACCTATACGGTTACAGCAGTGGATTATGCGGGAAATGAAAGTGAAAAAATAACATTTATCCAGGTATTTCAGAAGCACCTCTTGACGATTGTGGACAGCAAGGGAAAAACAATTTACAGCAAGGAGTTTAAGGACTGGAATACACCGACGATTAAGATTAGTCTGCCAGCGGGAGCCAACAGTGCAAGAATTACGAATGTGGATTATCCAGAGGAAAAATATACTTGGAATAACGGTACTTTCCACATAACAAGCCCGATTCGTCAAAATTGTACTTTTAGATTTGAATACCAAACTGAGCTTCCGCAAGTATCGATCAGTGGCGGAAACCGAAGCTGGAATACATACGCGGCGAATAACAGCGAAACAGTCTATTTGCCGAAGGATGACAGAGTACAGTTTACCGTGAGCGCAACGAACGCAAACGCTTCTGCAGAATACTTTGTTTCAGAGCAGGCCTTGACGGAAGAGGATTTGAGAAGCAAGGACGGCAATGGCAAAATCCAATGGACGCCAGCCGGCGAAAACGGAGAAATTAACATAGAAGAAACCTTGCATGAATTTTACATCTACGCGAAGGCAACGAACACAGAGGGTACAATTTATGTTTCTACATCCAAAATTGTTTTGGACAACGTTGCTCCGGTTGCCAAAGTCGGTACGGAAACCCTGAGTGAAGGAGCCTATTACTGGAACGGACTGCAATTCAGCGTCGAGGATGAAAGTCCGGTAACCGTAACAGACAACGGCGTCATTTTAACCCCGAAGGACGGTGTTTATACGATTGCGGCGGATGAACCGGAAGCATATTCAGACCAACAAAAATTTAATGATCCGGCGCACTGCATTGTTCTTACAGACAGCTGCGGCAATGAGACAACTTACAAGAATGTAAAAGTATTGATTAATTATCTGGAAGCGGGAAGCGTGATAGACGATGACAGGAAGCAGCCGAACGGAGTAGACCTTTCAAAGCTGCCTCTTGGGGAAACCATGTCAGTCACGACTACGAAGACTTTGCGGGATGCAATCGCATCTTCCGGGGAGATTGCAGATGACATTTATTTGCCGGTGGACTGGGATTTTGAAAATATCGCATATGACAAGACATTAAAAACAGAGCAGAGTTTTCGAATTTACGGAACAATCGATATTTCGGGGCAGTCACCACAGATTATTATTCGTGATGGGGAAGAAGATAAGCTGCACACTTATGTAAGATTCAGTGTTGCTGAGGCGGAAACTTATAGTATTACGGTAAAGCCGACAGAACACGGCAGCGTATCCCTTGTTGACAGACCGATGATTGATTCCGGTATGAAAGCGTATGCAGGTGAGAATATCTCGTTTACTTTGACGAGCGAAAGCGGCTATGCGCCGGCGAGCGTTGCAGTAACCAATAGCGCCGGAGAACCGGTTGAGGTGACAGAAGAAGCCGGTGGATACAGCTATGAACAGCCGAAGGGCGGAAGTACGATTGCAGTAGTTTTTGAAAAGGTTACAAAGTATAAAATTATCCATCCGGCAGATGCGGCAGGATTCGAAAACGGCACGGAACTGAACGAAATTATGAAGGCGCTTCCGGAAAGCGTAGGCGTTATGCTGAACGGCGATGAAAACAATATCGTGCGGGCTTCTGTATCATGGGACGCGTCAACGGTGACGAAATACGACCCGAACAGCCGCAAAGCACAGTCGTTTACGGTGAAGGGCACGGTAGATTTGAGCGCAATCGAGGGGAAAGAATCGAAAGCAGATACGCAGATTAAAGTATCCGTTGATAAAGAATCGGCAGGCTCTGACGGTGGCAGTAGCTCCGGCGGAAGCAGTGGAGGTTCAAGTAGCGGAAGCAGCAGCGGTTCAAGTGGCGGAACAACACCGACGACTCCAACCGACCCAAGCAATCCAAATAATCCGACCGACCCAAGCGACCCGGATAATCCATCAGATAACCCGTCAGACGATGATACAAATCTGTCATTCGTTAAGGGCAGAGTTTCCAAAATGCTCCTGTATGCACGTTCTTCAAGGACGCCGAACAAGAACATCAAGGTTGTTTTGAAGATGGATAAAAGGACGGCGGCTTCGATTGAAACCCTGAAAAAACTTGGTTACACGGTGAAGTATAAATTCTACAGAAGCACGAAGAAATCTTCTGCATACAAAGTAAAGATTACCCAAAAGACCGGAAGCTATATCAACACAAGCGGGAAGAAAGGCGTGCGCTACTACTACAAGGCGCGAATCTTAGTCTATGACAAGAACGGCAAATTAGTTGCACAGACAGAACTGAAACAGTGCAAATACGCCTGCCGCGTGAGATAGGAGGAGAAGATGAAGAAGAAAAAAAGATTATTTGCGATTTTGATAGCATTCTGCGTGGCATTTACAATGACGCCGATCGCAGGAAGTGGGAGGGTGGCGCATGCTGAGGACGGAATCGCCGCGAACTCTGTTGTAACCAGAAGGACCATGCTCGACTTGACAAGTACGGACGGAAAATATAAAGCGACGGACGGAATGGAAAAGACAGTTGACTTTACAAAAGAGTCCGTAACCGACAGCGCGGAAGGCTGGTCATGGGACAATGAGACGAAAACCTTGACCCTTTCCGGCGCGAGGATTGTGGTGACGGAGCCGACTTATGTACCAAGCGCGATACCGAGCCTCAGAAACGGATATTATTACGGAGTGCTCCTTCCGGGAGATGTTACCATTGTTTTGACAGAGGGAACCGAAAATATAATACAGGCAGGAGATGCTACGGAAGTAACCTCCGAAGGCATTGTTATTGGCTCTGTAGGCATGGGCGATGCGCGTAATTTGCAAACCTCCGTTACAATATGCGGAAGCGGCAAGCTGACCATAAAAGGAGGAAAACCCACAAATGATGGAAATACAGCAGCAAGAATAAGCGCAGGGATTTTTTTCGGGAATGTTAATGTCAAAGATTCAGCAAAGTTAGAAATATATGGTGATACGGCTGAGAACATTAATGCTGGTGCATACAGCCGGGGTGTTAGCTGTTCACAAATGACGATTACCGACAATGCACAGGTTACGGCAAAAGGCGGTGATGTCAGGGCAGTGAATTCCAGAGAAAGCAGCGGAATATCTGCATCACGACCTTTGATAATTGACGGAAGTGCAATTTTAAAAGCTTATGGTGGGGACGTAACAAAGAATCCGGGTGCAAGCAATGAATGGAGCACCAGCATGGGAATCTGTGCAGCTGATTTTAAAGCTTCGGCAAACGCAAGCGTGTATGCTTACGGCGGGCGAACCTACGGCGACCTGGCTGGTTCCAGCATGGGGGTGTACATTCATAAATTTGTCAGTGAACATTCCGAAGCCAAACTCTCTGAGAATGCTTTTTTATATGCAGAGGGAGGGCAGTCAGGCGGAAGCAGTTATGGAATATATGGAGACAGATATGCAAACCAGCAAAGTCTTTTAACGATTGAAGATAATGCTTACATTGAAGCTGTCGGAAAAGAAATCAAAAAAGTAGACGAGACCGACCGCTCCAATGGAATCTCAACATATGGGATGACAATCAACGGCGGCACCGTCATCGCAAGTGCGGAAACGCAGGCAAATCAAGACAAGTTTGCCGCAATCTTATTAAAGCAACCTCCGCTGCCAACCTATGCGGAAGGGTTAACACCGACTGTCACAGCAGGGGTATCGGAAGAAACTGCTACACCTGCCAATGCGATGCTTGAGGCAACCTATGCAAACCGCTGGGTTAAAATTCAAACAAGCGAGTCTAACTACGCCATTACCGCGGTTCCTTCCGTGATCGATTTCGGAACGGTTAAGACGGGCTATGCGCAGCCGGGTTCAAAGACGGTAACGATCACAAATACCGGAAACGAAACCGTTGTTCTATCAGAGGAAGTTTTACAGGAAAACAGCAATTACACCGTGAGTAAACTTTCGGAAAGCCGAATTGCTCCGAGAAGAACCGCGGAAATCACCGTACAGCCGAAAGAAAACCTTGCGGCCAGAGAATATAACGAAACCCTTACGATTTCGGGAAGCAATGAAGTTTCGGCAAGCGTGAAACTGAAGTTCAATGTAATAAAAAGCGGCGGCAGTTCCGGCGGCAGCAGCTACATACCGGTTCAGAAGCCGGCGATTTTGGCAGGGGAAGGCTCCCAAACAACACTCAGCGCGGACGGAACGAAGCTCACAATCACCGCGGCAGATGGTTACGAAATTACGGATGTTTTGCTGAACGGTACGTCCAAAGGCTCTGTGACAGAACTCAGCGGATTAAAGAGCGGCGACAAAGTCGAAATCAAGACAGCAAAGAAGGCGGAGCCGGCTGTACCAGGTAAGACAACTGACCCGACAAACCCTTCGACAGACGAATCCATAAAAAAAATCAAAGAGGGGGTTGAAAACACAAGCATCACATTGGAGTCCAAGCTCACAAAGAACAAAAAGATTCTTTTGTCATGGACGAAGTCGAGAGGTTATAAGGTTGATCGGTTTGAAATTTATCGCTCTGTGAAGAAAAACAGCGGTTACGGCAAGAAGGCATTCTTTGCGACCGGGAACGGAGAGGTTTCAACCTATCTGAATACGAAAAATCTGAGAACAGGCAAAACCTACTATTACAAACTTCGCGGCGTTCGCACGATGGATGATAAGAAATATTATACGCAGTGGTCGAACAAAGCATGGCGAACCGTAAAATAAGAAAAGTGGGGTAACCAAACTTTCGTGGGGTACGAGAGTGGGGCAAATTTTAGGGTCTGTCCGTGGGGACTGATGCCAATTAGAATGAAACAGTGGTCATTTTACGGCCACTGTTTTTTGTGCACTGATTTCGGAAATTCTTTATTTGTTGTTTTTCTTGTATGGACCTCGGACTTTGCCGGTGTCTTTTCGGAATTCTTTTTCCTCTCGTGGCTTGGACAATATGGGTGCTTCCATACGGAGTGCAAACAGAATTCGGTTGCGGATATGTTCAAAATTACTGTAGCCGCGGGCGTTTCGCTTCATATCTTTCGGTCTGCGATTCAGCGATTCGGTCGGACCGTTGGAAACGCGACAGCAACCGCGTCCATATCGCGAATCTCCATAAGGTGAAGGGATTGGAAGCACCGATTGTCATCCTCGCAGATCCAAAGAATACAAAGAATAAGGCTCCGGAACAACACACTGATTACGCGCAGGATCCGCCGAAGACCTATATGTTTTCGTTAGGATATTCAGATAAATCTACGGATTTCGCGGATAAAAAGGCCGTTGAAGAAGAGATTCTTGATGCAGAAAAACGCAGACTTTTGTATGTCGCGGCAACCCGCGCAGAAAATGCGCTGATCGTTTCCGCAGCTTTGAGCAAAGAAGGTGAGCTGCTTGAGAGCAATGTCTGGAGACCGTTTATTCTAAAAACAGACCGAGATATTTTTAGAACAATCGGCGGGAAAAGACCGCTTGCGGAAAATGAAAAGAAGTCTTATGATACAGCCGAGCTTTATGAAGAAGGGGAAACCTCCTGCGTTCTGAAAGATCACACGCAGGCAGCCGCAAGCTATCAAATCAATAAGCCGAGTACCGTTATCTATAAAGGCATTACTTCGTCCTCCGATGATTTTGAAGATAAAGCGGAAGACGAATTGACAAAAATTCCTCCTGTGAAGCGGAGTAAACAGAATCCGCATCTGCTCGGCACGATGGCGCACCACATCCTGGAAGCTTTAGTTTCATCGCGAAATCTGGTCAATCGGGAGGCTTTGATAACGGAAACCATGCAGGAATATCAAATAGATGCCCCGGAGTACAAAGAGATTTTGGGGAGGGTAATCGATGTGATCAGAGATGGTGGCTGCCCGCAGAAGAACGGCGCACCGCAGGATATTTTGACTGAACTTCTCAACGCGGACGAAGTATATTGCGAGCTTCCGTTCTGCTGCAAGGAAGAGGAAACGGAGGGCGAGAAGGCGAATATCATCTGGCATGGCGTCATGGACGTCGTGTACCGGAAAGGGAATCACTGGCATATTGTTGACTATAAGACAAACGCGGACGCGGATGATTTGGACGAGCGTTACAGCGCGCAACTGGATGCTTATGTGAAAGCGTTTCAAGAGATGACAGGAGAAGCCGCGGACGCGATGATTTATCATTTGGATGTTTAGCGACCAACGTGAAATTCGTCACACCTGTGCCGGGATGCACTGAAAAGGTTGAAAGAAATTGAGGAAAATTTGAGAAACGATAGACACACACATGTACCCAAATTGGTACGCGGTTTAGTTGAGAATCACAAAAAAATCTGATAGAATAGAATTGTATCCGATAGAACTCATTTTGATCGAATGAAAGAAGGTGTTTCTTGATGAACTACAAAAAAGTTAAGAATTTACTGGAACGAGTTCCTGAGCATGTAGCGCAAAGCAGAAGCCTGATTGAAAAGCCTTATGTGATAAGCGACTACGGTGACAATATTTATATTCACCAACAGATTCTGCTCACGATGAAAGATGGGATGGAAATTGAAAAATGTGTATGGTCAGAGGCAGATATGCTGCTCACAGATATTTCTGTTGACCAGAAAATGTTTGACGAAAGCGGCCACGACGACTTCCCGAAGTACCTTGAAAGCGTAGGCTTCTATCTTGAAAATGTTCAGACAGAAGACGGAACCTACTGGCGCTACTGCGGACGTATCCAAGATGAAAACATGTATCGGATTCAGTATTACCGAGACGATGATGAATAGCAAGAAAGGGGAATATCATGATTTTTTTAGAATACCCGAAGTGCTCTACCTGCCGCAAGGCTAAGGCATGGCTGGACGCGCATCAGATTAACTATACCGATCGGCATATCGTGGAGGACAACCCGTCTGCCGCGGAGCTTGCGGCATGGCATCAGATGAGCGGACTGCCGCTTAAAAAATTTTTTAACACCAGCGGCATACTGTACAAAGAGATGAATCTCAAAGACAAACTGCCGAATATGAGTGAGGCAGAGCAGTACGAACTGCTGGCATCGAACGGTATGCTAGTCAAGCGTCCGCTTCTCATTGATAACGGGAAGGTTTTGGTCGGATTCAAGGAAACGGAGTGGGAGGCTGCACTGCATGTGTAAGGAACAGAACCGAAGCGCAAATATCGAAAATGAATTAGCAGCAAGGAGCCGGGCAACGGGAATCAAAGAACAAGTATTGACGGAAATCAACAAACTGGCAGAGAGATACCAAATCAAAAAAGTTGTACTGTTCGGTTCCAGAGCGCGTGGTGTTTTTCGCGAACGCAGCGATATTGATTTAGCTGTATACGGCGGTGATTTTACAAGATTCAGTCTGGATGTCGATGAAAATACATG
>CAKQVC010000074.1 GCA_934277655.1 uncultured Clostridia bacterium | reverse complement strand
TGTGCGCCCATTCTCTTTAATCTGATTTTAACCATTTTTTAGTTCCTCCTTAAAATAATCCTTTAAATCTTTTATTCTTCTTCATAAAGTTCGGATTGTTGAATTGTTTCATCAACTTTTTAGCGTCCTCATACTTTTTGATTAAGCTGTTTATCTTACTGACAGGCTGTCCGCAGCCTGCTGCAATCCTCTTACGCCTGCTGGCGTTGAGTACGGATGGGTTCCGACGCTCTTCCAGCGTCATAGAGTAAATAATTGCCTCCATTTGTTTGAATTCTTTTTCACTTTTTTCCAGATCTTCGTCTGAAATTTTCTTTGAATTCATGCCCGGCAGCATTTCAAGCATTTTCCCGATTCCACCCATTTTCTGCACTTCCCCCATCTGTTCGAGGAAGTCTTCCAGGGTAAATTCATTCTTTTTCAGTTTCTTCTCGAGTTTCGCTGCCTTTTCTTCATCGTAGGTTTCCTGTGCTTTTTCGATCAGAGAAAGCATATCACCCATGCCAAGAATCCTGGATGCCATTCTTTCCGGATGGAAAGGTTCCAATGCATCTGTTTTTTCGCCGACGCCGATGAATTTAATCGGTTTGCCGGTAACTTTCTTTGCAGAAAGTGCTGCACCACCTCTGGAATCACCATCCATCTTCGTCATGATAATGCCGTCAATTCCCAGGGCTTCATTAAAGCCTTCTGCTGCATTGACAGCATCCTGACCTGTAAGTGCATCGACAACCAACAGGATTTCATGAGGTTTGACGGTCTTTTTAACTCTGACAAGTTCCTCCATCAGTTCCTGGTCAATCTGCAACCGACCCGCCGTATCGACGATCAGCACATCATAACCACGCCGCATTGCTTCTTTTTTTGCTTTTTCTGCAATGTCTTCAGCCTTTGGATTCCCACGATCGGTAAATACCGGAACATCTACAGTTTTTCCTACAACTTCCAGCTGATCGATAGCAGCCGGTCTATATATGTCGCAAGCAGCCAGCATCGGCTTCTTGCCGTTTTTCTTTAAGTATGCAGCCAGTTTACCGCAAGTCGTCGTCTTTCCGGTTCCCTGCAGACCTACCATCAGAAGTGTCGTAAATCCGCTCGGCGAATAAGTCAGCTTGCTGTTTGTACCGCCCATCAGTTCGATCAGCTCATCATTTACGATCTTTACAACCTGCTGTCCCGGTGTAAGGCTTTTCAGCACATCCTGACCCATAGCTTTCGCTTTTACGTCCGCCACAAATTCTTTTACGACCTTAAAGTTTACATCTGCCTCCAGCAGTGCAAGCTTGACTTCCCGCATTGCCGCGTCAATATCACTTTCTGTCAGGACACCCTTGCCTCTCAGCTTTTTAAAAGTCCCCTGCAATTTATCTGATAAACTTTCAAATGCCATTTATCGTTATCTCCTGTATCCCTGCCGGACACTCCGGCTTCTGCTGCCTTTTCCGGCCCCTAGTCATCCAGCTGATCTATGATTTTCTTTATATCCCTCAGATTTTCAATAATCTGAAAAGCTTTCTGATCTTTCGCAACAGTGGAAAGGACTTCACTGCCCTGCTGCTCCCGGCATTTCTGCTTTTCTGCATCATGTGCTTCGGTATCCAGATCTTCAATCAGCTTTTCTATCTTACGATCGATTTCAGCAATAGCCTGCCTTGAATTCACAAGCTTTTCTACAAGTCCAAGTTTCTGCTCATATTCAATCAGTGCCATCTCTGCTTTTTTCAGAGTATCATGCACTGCCTGTCTGGAAATCCCGAACTCATCGGCAATTTCGGATAAAGAAAGGTTTTCTTCATGATAAAGTGCCATCACTTCTTGCTGCCTTTTGCTGAGAAGTTGTCCGTAAAAGTCATATAAAAGACTGTTTTCGGCGATACTTTCTATTTTCATAAGATACCTCTCTGCTTTCTGTGTGTCAAATATAAAAGCTTGACACATTAGGTACTATACCATATTCCGGGATTGATGTCAAGCTTTTTTACTTGCCAGATTTTTTTTCCTGGCTGTTCTTTTATTTTTCAACCGGGCACAGGTAACTGAACTCGAATTTACGGTTCATATTTAAAAGATCCTGAATGGTCTGTGTGTCAACTGCTGTTCCTGGATTGCTGTTTTTCGCGTGAGCCGCTATTCCCAGGAGTGATGTCCAGTCTGTCACGGCATCTGCCTGAAAATCTTCTACGCTGCATCCTTGCAGTTTATACGTTTTTTTCATATCGGAAACAGTCTCTTCAAACGTGCCGATTTTATCGATCAGGCCATTCTTTTTCGCCTGTTTTGCTGTATAAATCCTGCCGTCTGCAAGCTTCTTTACCTTTGAGAGAGACATGTTTCTTCCTTCTGCGACAATTTCGGTAAACTGTTCATATGCTTCGGCAACCATCGACTGATAGATCTGCTTCTGCTCTTTCGTCATCGGTTCTACGCTGCTTCCCATCGCTTTATTGGCACCGGAAGTAATCGTCTGCGTTTTAATTCCCAGATTATCAAGAAGTTCACTTACATCGTACATCGTTCCCAATGTAACGCCGATAGATCCTGTCCAGCAGTTACGGTTGGCAATGATCTTGTCACAACCTGCGGAAACATAGTAACCACCGGATGCCGCCATGGACTGCATGGAAGAATACACCGGTCGTTTTGTCTTTTTCTGGTACTCTTTGATCTTAAGGTAAAGTTCATCTGAAGCATATACGCTGCCTCCCGGGGAATCGACATAAAGGATCATGCCCTTGTTTTCACTGTCTCCCATCATTGCATCAACTGCATTGAGAAGATACTCCTGATTATAAGTTCCATCGCTGTCTTCGCTGATCGTACCTTCTATGTGGATCACGCCGATATAATCGTGTCCAAAATCCGTGATTACCTCGTTATCTCCAGCCGCACTGCCTAAACTGTCGGAAAGATTCTGCGTTACCTTATCTACCGTCCTCGTGCATCCTACAGTCAATAAAATAATGCAGAGGATAACTGCTCCGATGATGATGAGTGCCATTGCCCATCCCGGAAGCTTCTTCCGGTCTTTCGGTACATGTTTGCGCTTGCTTTCCAGTTCTTCTCTGCTTCCTGCCATCTGGCCATCTGCATAATATTGTACCTGCTGTTTCCTTTCATCTGACCTTTCTTCCACATTTTCGTGATTTTTGTTCTCAAATTGATCCAAAATATCTGCCTCCTTTTTCTGCGTTGTTTCTGCTGCATTTTTTAGCTGACAACCTTATTATATACGTAATTATATACGTAGCCACTGCTGTATGCAACTGTCCTTTTTATTTCTCTGCCTATTCCTCTGATTTTGATGTGTAATTTGATGTGTAAGATGTGTAATATGCTACATAATCTTTCCTCCATGGCGGCTGTACGTTCTGCACCTTGCATTACGACAGATTTTTATAAAGGAAAAATTGCAAAAAAAATATTTTGTGCAGGGCATTGACAGTGTACTAATACTCATGGTACACTACTGACTGTAGAAGGGTTATTTTTTTATATATCAACAAACATACTGCAAGGGAAGGGGATTTATTCATGTTTCAGCTTGATTTAAAAAGCCGAAAATCCATTTACGAGCAGGTTATGGATAATTTCAAGGAATATATCATGACCGGGAAACTGGCTTCAGGGGAAAAATTGCCATCGGTCCGTGAACTTTCCAAGACAATTACCGTCAATCCAAATACTGTTCAAAAAGCCTATCGCGAACTGGAGCGTCAGGGGTACATTTATACGACGACAGGCGTAGGCACCTTCGTGTCCGACAAAAGTAAGATTCTGCCGGATCCGAAAGCTGTCACGGAAGCGAAAGACAACCTGGACGATGCATTCTGTCAACTGCTCTACCTGGGGATGAGCCATGACGAAGCAAAGGAAATTGCTCTGGATATTATCGAGCGAAGGAGGATTTCAAATGATTAAAATAGAACACGTTACGAAGTTCTTCGGCTCGTTTCCTGCGCTGAACGACTTCAGTCTGACAGTTCCCAAAGGATCGATTTACGGACTTATGGGACTGAACGGAGCCGGGAAAACAACAATCATCAAACACCTTGCCGGGTTCCTGTTGCAAGACAGTGGAACGATAACCATAGACAATCAGGAAGTCTATGAAAATGAGGAATTAAAAAAACGCGTCCTTCTCATTCCGGATAAGCTTTTCTTTTTCAGGGGATATCATTTAAAGGAAATGGGCAGATACTACAAAAAAATCTACCCAAACTGGAATGAAGAACGCTTCCAGGCTATGATAGAAGATTTTCAGCTGAATCCTGTCGGAAATCTGGGGAAATTTTCGAAAGGAATGCAGAAGCAGGCAGCATTCTGCCTGGCGATGTCCGCAATGCCGGATTATCTGATTTTAGACGAACCTGTGGATGGACTGGATCCGGTTGTCCGTCATAAGCTCAGAAAATATGTGATGGACGATGTTGCCGACAGAGAAATGACAGTGCTTATTTCTTCTCATAATGCCAGAGAAATGGAAGATGTCTGCAACTATATCGGTATCCTTTCTAAGGGAAAAATAATCTTTGAAGGAGATCTCCTCGAATTAATGCCGGTATCTATTGAAGAAATTTTTATGGAAAAACTTGGAGGTGCAGTACATGCATAACAGAAAACTTTTTTGCATTTCACCTGCTCTCATTGCAGAAAATTTTAAAATGTACTGGTTCATACCGGTCGTTTCCTTTATCGGATATTTTTTCGGCGGTATTTTTCCAATCATCACCCGACACAATCAGGAGGATACTGCTTATCTTTTATGGCACTCGCTGCATAACTTTAATGCAGCTTTTATTCCTCTGCTGGTCATCATGCCGCTGGTTGCTGCTTGCGTTGCCATGTCATTCATGCATAAAGAAGGCCGGTCACTTGCCTTTCACAGTCAGCCTTACAGTAAATCCAGGCTTTTTAACAGTCAGATTCTCAGTGGATGGCTTTTATGCCTGCTGCCGATTTTGCTGACAGCTGTATTATTCTGCTGTTTCCGTCACGATGTCTCCTGGCCGTCGGGTTTTGCCTCTGACTACGTTATCATGAACGGTTCCGGTGCTTATTCGCAGGCGCTTACGGAAGGCACGCAGATTTATACGTATGGAGCAATTTTTGACTGGTTTACCGCCTCTGTCGCTATCATGACTTTGTTTTATGCGACATATATTCTAGCTGGAAGCCTTGTAGGAACCGGCATCATGCAGGTTTTACTCTCAGGTGTTTTCTTTGTTATCATACCGGTCATTACCTGGATTACGTCTCTTTTCTGTGATGCATACGTGATTGGCTATGCCGGAACACCTGAAATCATAGAAAATTTCATGCTCCGTGCAAACCCGATTTTCTATATTTTCAGTACTCTCGGAAGCCAGGGGCTGACAACAAAAATGGGATTTGCTTATTTCTTCTCCGGACTGTTTATGCTGGTTCTGGCACGTCTGGCTTATGATAAGGCCAAACTGGAAAAAGTTGGCGATTCCATGATTTTCAAACCCGTAGAAGAAGCTATTACCTATCTGATCACGTTTGTGGGAATGTCCTCGACCGGATTGCTGCTGTCTACAGATTCTGGAAAAGGAACTTTGCTGGCAGGTGTTCTTGCAGGTGGTTTAACAACTTTCGTCGTAGTCAAGATCATCATCGCCCGTTCAATCAAAATATTCAATAAGAGCAATTTGGTTTCTCTGGGGATATATACAGTCATCGCTGCAATCTTTCTTTCCCTGACCGTGTTCAATCTGAGCGGCTTCACTTCCAGAGTTCCGGATATCTCGGATGTAAAATCGGTAGACATTACCAGTAATACATTCTCGGTCATGAACCGGAGTTACTATATCAGTGGAGATTTTCCCGACGATGTGATGAAAACTTCTGTTCAGACAGAAGATCCGGAAACGATCAGCGCAATGCTTGATCTGCATCATTATATTGTGGATAATGAGCTGTATACAGATGAAACACCGCAGGATAGCTCCGCATTGTACTCAGAAGACTATTCGCAAGAAGATGCTCCTGACCTCATAACTCTGCGATACACGCTGAGGGACAATTCCACCTTTACCAGAATGTTTATCATTCTTGCAGATTCCGAAGTCAAAGATAAGATTGATAAAATCCTTGCCTCCCCGGCTGCTGCAGAAGCATTCACACTGGGGAACAAACTGGACTTGCTGGACATCAGCTCCATGCGCATGGAACTTTTTGATGACACAATTCATGGCACGGATGACAGGTATGACACTTACGGAGATAAGGATTCTGCTGACTATGAAGAGGATGACTCTGCATATACCGAGGAGAACAGCGCTGAGCTTTCTTCGTCTTTCCGTAGTCTTCATGATAAGAAAAGAATAAAGAACCTCATTCATGCCCTGGATCAGGACATCGTAACGCAGACCTATGACAGTCTGAGTAAGCAGAACTATGAAAACCGCGATAACAGTCTGCTGTTTTCCGTCACGCTTACTGTTACAATGGCTTCAGACTCCGCAAACTCTGTTTCTCCGGAAGCACGGTCGTCCAGCGCAGTCATTCTGTCTCAGGCAAATTCTCATCCTGAAGGCGAAATCATGTTCGATATTTATGAGAGTGACACACACGCGGTTGCATATTTGAAAAAATTAGGTTATATTTAATACATGAATACAAATATACGTACAGAAAAAAATATGACCAATGAACAAAAGGATCCTGCTTCGTGCAGTTTCGAAAAAACCAGCGAAAAAAGCAGACAGCCGGTTTATCCGAATAGTCTGAAAAGCGAAAATGGCAGCACTGCTGTCTATGATACTATTGTTGTCGGTGGAGGTGCCGGTGGTCTCTACTTCGGAGCCGCCGCCCCTGCTGACCGTAAAACACTGATCCTGGAAAAAACAAAAAATCCTGGCACCAAACTTCTTATGGCCGGCAGCGGGCAATGCAATGTAACCCATGGCGGCTCCATCAAGGAGTTTTTGCTATGTTATGGGCCAAGCGGAACGAAGATCAGAAGCTGTCTTTACAAATACAACAATCTGAAGCTCTGTGATTTTTTACAGTCACTGGGTGTTACACTTACCGAACGGGAAGACGGAAAAATTTTCCCGGCTTCCATGAACGCAAAAGATGTCAAAGATGCCCTTCTTTCTGCCTGTGCCCAAAATGGTGTTGAAATCAAAACGAATGCCGAAGTGATTTCGATCAGCAAGACAGACACACGGACCAGCGAAGACCCTTTGCTCCGCTTCCTTGTACAAACAACAGATGGAGGCAGCTATGCATGTCGCAATCTTGTTATTGCATCCGGTGGTGCTTCCTACCCGACGACCGGCTCCGATGGCAGTTTCCTGAAAGTCCTGGAAAAAGCTTTCCGTTTGAAAATCGTGCACCCAAGACCTGCTCTGGTTCCGATCTATGCAGAAAATTATCCGTTCAGCAGCCTTTCCGGCATCAGCTTTCACAATGCATGCATAAAAATTTTTTCTCCTCCCGGCGAGAAAAAGCAAAAACCGGTAATTGCTTCCGGCGACTTGCTTCTGACCCATAAAAACTTTTCCGGTCCGATTATTTTAAATAATTCCCGATATTTTTTCAGTGGTTACCGGCTTGAAATTAATTTCATTTTCCCCTATACTATAGACAGTATGATTTCCCATTTGAAAGAAAGTTTGTCAAAAAACAGGAAACTGATTTCTACCTGGCTTGGGGAAGAATACCAATTGCCGAAACGTTTTATTTCAGTCGTTTTGGACAGAATTCATATAGAAGATAAAATGCTTGCATCCTTGAGTGGAAAAGAAATTGTCCGGCTTGCCGAGGCATTTTCGAAAGCGGAGTTTATCGTCAGCGGTACCGGAAGTTTCAAAGAAGCCATGGCCACTGCAGGCGGCATTTCACTGGATGAGGTCAAGCTTTCTACCATGGAAAGCCGCAGGATTCCGGGTCTGTACTTTGTCGGAGAAGTACTGGATATAGATGGGGATACCGGAGGATATAATCTGCAGTTTGCTTTCTCATCCGCAATGACAGCTCTGTCTGATATGAATTCTAAAAAGAAGTAAAAAAAAGCAAGAAAGGAAACAGAGAATGAAGAAAAAGGTTTTGAGATTATTTTCCGTTATTCTGACAGTCACCCTTCTCTCAAGTGCGGTCATTGGAGAATCTGCATGGGCAGTTCTCTCGGAGGTCAATGCTCCGTCACAGGTGACAACCTTTACATCCACATCAAATTTTGATAAAGAATATGTTCACGCTTACGTACAGGATGATACAGTCCTGAAAGTCATTTATCAGACACCTTTGGAAACCAGTCAGTTCAATCTGTCCCTTTACCGGGTCGGTGCAAACTCCGGAAATCAGAATTTGAACATTTTGGTCGAACCGACTGTCAAAGTGGCTTATGATGGCAGTGCAACCTATGGCTTTACTTATTATATGGATATGG
>CAKQVC010000073.1 GCA_934277655.1 uncultured Clostridia bacterium | reverse complement strand
CTTTGACATGTGCAGGATCGGGGGCTTCGCCCAGAAGAGGGGAAACAGTTTCCCGTACCAGGCTGATTCCAGACCAGATGATGAATAACGCAACAAGCAGACCTGTGACGCCGTCAATCTGCAGATGCGTAAAATGTCCGACCAGAAGACTGAACAGAACTGCCCCGGTTGCGATTACGTCATTGCGGCTGTCTGCTCCGGTTGCAATCAACGTCAGGGAGTCGATCTTTTTGCCGGCAGAAATATTGAATCTTGCCTGCCAGACTTTGATCACAATGGCCAGCAGTAAAACGATGACAACCGCCGCACTGAACTCCGTGGGAGACGGAGAGATGATCTTGGAGACAGAACTTTTTGCGAGTTCAAAACCTGCAATGATAATGATGACGGAAACCAGAAGCCCTGCCAGATACTCAATCCGGGCATGACCATAAGGATGCTTTTTGTCTTCCGGCATGGACGCCAGTTTGAAACCGATCAGCGTGATCAGCGAGGAGGCAGCATCTGCCAAATTGTTTACCGCATCCGCCACGATAGCGATGCTTCCGGAAACAAGACCGACGATAATCTTCATGATGCACAGCAAGGTGTTGGATAGAATCCCAACGATGCCGGCGACTTTTCCATATTGATCCCGCACCCTTGGATTGCTTACGTCCTCATAGTTTTTTATTAATTTTTGAAAAAGAAAATTATGCATGTTTCATAGCCTCTTCGACCGCTTTTACCAGTTGATCGGGACAGGAAGTTCTGCGAAAGCCGCAGGTAATTCCCGAAAGCTTATCTTGCAGTTGTTCGTAAGTCAGACCTTTTGCCAGGGAGCAGAGCCCCTTGTGATTGCCGTCGCAGCCGCCTTCAAAAGCAACATCTTTCAAAACGCCGTCTTCTACGTCGACATAAATTAAGCGTGCACAAATTCCCTGTGGTCTATATTCGTATTTCATAAGATTCTCCTTTCAAAATCAGTTCATTTTATGTTAAAATGTTCGTATCTTGTCAGTATAGCACAACAAGTTTTTTTTTCAAGAGGAGAAGTGAAAGAAAAATGAATGAAAATAGTATATTTTTACGAATGATTGAAGATAAATATGAACACTTTATCGATTATTATACCATTATAAGCAGTGATTTGCTCAGTATGGAGCAGCAAAGCCTTGCGGCGGGTTTCTTGCGAAAACATGAAAAAGAAGGAGTCTTTTTATTCGGCGGCTTTGAGGAAGCGGAGCGCAGGCAGGTATTGTTCCTGCCAGACTATACAGGAGTGACCTGTGAAGAGGAAATTCTGCCGTATTTCCGAAAGAATCCGCAGGACTGCCCACTGGCACTTCTGGATATCAAGACGGCAAAAGCTGACCGGGGGAAATTTTCACACAGGGATTATCTGGGCGCCTTGATGGGCGAGGGCATCAAGAGAGAAAAGATCGGGGATATCCTTGTTTCGGAGGACGGCGCACAGGTTGTAGTGATCCGGGAACTGGCGGAATATCTGGAGCAGAATTACCGTCATGTGGGAAGAAGTGAAGTAAACGCTAAGATCGTGCCAATTTTTGAGGCAAAAGATACAGAAAAACAAATAAATTCTGTAAAATTCACGATTTCTTCATCAAGACTTGATAATATAATATCAGCTGTATATGGACTATCCAGAAAGACTGCGGTGGAAGCGATCAACGCAGGGAAGGTCTTTGTTGGAGGCACTATGGTCACGAAACCGGACGCAGGTCTGAAAGGCGGCGAAAAAATTGTTTTGAGGGGGAAAGGAAAAGCAATTTATAATGGAGTAGAGGGTACGTCCAAAAAGGGTAAGGTGTACATAAGCGTAGATAAATATCTGTAGAAGGGTAAATGGATGAGAAACAGGAGGATGACTTATGGATCAGAAAGAACTGCCTAGAATTGCCGGAAAGCTTCGGTCGAAATATCTTGAAATGCCGGAGGAAATTTACCGTGCGAAAGGTATTGTCATTATGGGAAAACGGATAAAGTCCGTGATTTTTACTACGGATATTGCGATCATCCGTAGTTGCAATGCAGATGCCGTGCTGGCGGTCTACCCGTTTACACCGCAGCAGGTAATTTCTCAGTCGATCATTAACGTGGCACCGATGCCGGTTTTTGTGGGTGTCGGAGGTGGAATTACCAATGGTGTGCGGTCTGCGATCATTGCAAAGGATGCAGAAGGCGATGGAGCCTGGGGTGTTGTAGTCAACGCACCGGTAACCAACGAAAATATCCAGTTGATCAGTACAGCGGTGGATGTGCCGATCATTGCTACTGTCATTCATGAGAGTGCGGACATTCAGGCCAGACTGGACGCAGGAGTATCGATTCTCAACGTGTCAGCAGCAGCCAGAACTCCACAGGTTGTGCGTAAGATCAGGGAAAAGTTCCCGAATGTGCCAATTATTGCAACAGGTGGACCGACCAGGGAAAGTATTTTGGCAACGATTGAATCCGGTGCAAATTGCATCAGTTATACACCGCCGTCAACGGCAGAAATTTTTGCAGACATCATGCAAGGTTACAGGGAACAGGAAGACGTCAGCGAATCGGTAGAAGATCATGTGACAATCCTGGATGCGATTGAGAATATTTAGAAATGTATGAAAAAACGACCATGAAAGAACATATTCTGATACTCTGACATGGTCGTTTTTTTGTTTATATTGTTACATTACGCTGGTGCATAACATAATTGATAACCTTCCGGATGTTTACAAATACACTACCGGGTAGATGCGATTATACGATTTTCGTTGTCCAGTCTTCCACATTCCAGATATCGGTAACGAAATCTTCATAGAAGAGCGGATCATGGGATACCAACAGAATGGTGCCCGGAAATTCCGTAAGTGCTCGTTTCAGTTCGTCCTTGGCATCGACATCCAGATGATTGGTTGGTTCGTCCAGAATCAGCCAGTTATGTTCCCGGTTCATAACGATGGCCAGACGCACTTTGGCATTTTCGCCGCCGCTGAGAACACGCATCTGGCTGGTAATATGTTCGTTGGTCAATCCGCACTTGGCAAGGCACAGACGGACTTCCCGGTTCTCCATGGACGGGAACTGTGCCCAGAAGGTATCAAGAGCTGTTTCTTGAGAGTCACGATCGGCTTCCTGCTCAAAGTACCCCGGATAAAGGTAATCACCTAATTTTGATTCCCCGGCAAGAGGTGGGAGTTTGCCTAAGATCGTCTTTAAAAGAGTGGATTTCCCAAGACCGTTGGTACCGACGATTGCTACTTTCTGACCTCTTTCTAATGTGAACGAGACTGGTCTTGTCAGCGGTTCATCCTGACTGTATCCGATCTCGAGATCTTTGGCTTCTACAATGAAGCGGCTCGGAGTTCTTGCCATTAGGAACTGGAATTCTGGTTTGATCTTTTCGGTCGGGCGTTCCAGAATCTCCATCTTGTCCAGCTGTTTTTGACGAGAGTTGGCCATGCCGCGGGTTGCCACGCGGGCCTTGTTTCTGGCAATGAAATCTTCCAGCTTTTCAATTTCTGCCTGCTGGCGTTCGTAAGCAGCTTTTTCCTGTGATTTTTGGATTTCGTACATGCGGCGGAAGTTTTCATAGTCCCCGGTGTAGCGGGAAAGGTTGCCGCCATCCAGATTGTAAATGACGTTGACCACGGAATTCAGGAAATCTGTGTCATGGGATACTAAAATAAAGGCGTTTTCATAGTTCTGCAGGTATCTGGTCAGCCAGACGATGTGTTCGTGATCCAGATAGTTAGTCGGTTCGTCCAGGATCAAGATCGACGGATTTTCAAGCAGAAGTTTGACCAGCAGGACTTTCGTTCTCTGACCGCCGGAAAGATCGGTAACATCCTTATCCAGTCCGATATCACGCAATCCAAGACCGCCTGCTACTTCTTCAATCTTGGCATCCAGCTGGTAAAATCCGCTGTATTCGAGGATCTGCTGAATTTCTCCGGCATCCTCCATCATATCATCGATTTTTTCTGCATTTTCCGGAAGTGCCATGTCTTCATATAATTTCAACATTTCAGCTTCCAGTTCGTGCATGTGATTAAAGGCAGTATGCAGTACCTGGCGGATCGTCATGCCTTTTTTCAAAACCGAATGCTGATCCAGATAGCCGACGGTTACATGGCGGGACCATGTGATCTTGCCGGCATCTGGCATGATCTTACCGGTAATAATGTTGAGGAATGTGGATTTTCCTTCGCCATTAGCACCGATCAGCCCGATATGCTCGCCTTTAAGCAGGCGGAAAGACGCATCCTCCAGAATCTGGCGTGCTCCAAATCCATGGGTTACGTTTTCAACGGTCAGTAAACTCATATAGTAATCTCCTGTTTATTTTTTTTTCTTCTTTATTTATGGGTTTTCGTTAAGACAAACGCTTGTCTGATTTTTTCGTCAGGTAAGTACCCAGGCTCTGGAATACCTGCACCATGATGATCAGCAGGATAACCGCGAGAATCATAACCAGAGTCTTATAGCGGTAGTAACCATAGTTGATGGCGATTTTACCAAGGCCGCCGCCGCCGATGATACCGCTCATTGCGGAGTAGCCGAGGATTGTAGTGATAGCTATGGTAGCGTTCGAGATCAGGGATGGAACGCTTTCCGGGATCAGTACTTTAATGATGATCTGCATCGGAGTTGCCCCCATGCTTTCTGCCGCTTCGATAACTCCCGGATTCACTTCACGGATGCAGCTTTCTGCAAGCCTTGCAATGAACGGAAACGATGCGATAACAAGCGGTACGATGGACGCTACAGTGCCGACCGGCGTACCTACGATGAGCCTTGTAAGTGGGATGACCATGATCATCAGGATCAGAAAAGGAACGGAACGGAGCAGGTTGATGCATACATCCAGAATCGTCATCAACCATCTCGGAAGGGGCAGGATGCCGTCCTTGCCGCCTACCGCCAGAAGAATACCCAGCGGAAGTCCTATTACGATCGCGATCGCGGTCGAAACAACAGTTACATAGAAAGTTTCCCAGATTGCAAGGGGAAATTCATTCTGCAGGATGGAAAGTGCCTCCTGCACGCTTTCTGAAGCCAGAATACTACTCATATGTTACACCTCCTGTACGCTTACTGCGTCTATCGTCGAAAGATAATCCATCGCTTCTTTTACATCCTTTTCATCACCTGAAATCCCAAGAAGCATGTTGCCATAAGCACGGCCGTTGATGGACTTGGTACTTGCAGATAAAATGTTTGCCGCAATTTGTTTTTCCATTGCAAGTCTGGCGATCAGAGGCGTGTTTGCAGCGTCCGCACCATTGAACACAACACGGATCTGATGCTCTCCATCCTTTGGAGGAAGTGCACCAACAGGGCCATCCGGGAAAACAAGTCTTTTCGCAGCATCAGACTGCGGCTTGGTAAATACATCGGAAACCAGACCTTCTTCTACAACATTACCATGGTCGAGAATGGCTACCTTATTGCAGACTTCTTCTACAACGCTCATCTGGTGGGTAATGATGATAACGGTAATTCCCAGTTTTTGATTAATATCCTTGATCAGAGACAGAACCGAGTGGGTGGTATTCGGATCCAGTGCACTGGTGGCCTCATCACAGAGGAGAATCTTCGGGTTTGTGGCCAGCGCTCTTGCGATAGCAATTCGCTGCTGTTGCCCTCCGGAAAGCTGAGCTGGATATGCATTCGCCTTGTCCGGCAGTCCTACCATTTCGAGAAGTTCCATTGCGCGGGCTTTCGCCTTGTCTTTCGGAACTCCTGAAATCTCCAGAGGGAAGCATATATTCTTTAGGCATGTACGCTGTGCCAGAAGGTTAAAGCTCTGGAAGATCATTGTGACACTTCTGCGGATCTTTCGGAGTTCTGCTTCTGAAAGCGTATTTAAATCACAGCCGTCAATCAGAACAGAGCCTGCGGTTGGGCGTTCCAGCATATTGATACAGCGCACAAGCGTACTCTTGCCGGCACCGCTCATGCCGATGATTCCGTAGATATCGCCGTCTCCTATGGTCAGGGAAATGTCCTTCAGCGCTTCTACTTGATTTCCTCCGGCGGAAAATGTTTTCGAAAGGTTTTTAATTTCTATCATTTGTATATGACTCCTGTCTTACTGAATAACTGCTGCATCGTTTCGCTTTTTGTCGTGCGAATACGTCGATTTTATTGTTCTTTTTGTTAAAAAGAAAAGTTGGGGTCTGATAAACCCCAACTTCCATTATATCCTTAATTATCAAAGGTTTCAAGAGTTATTTTAATGCATCTAATGTAGTCTGCTTACCGCCGTATAAGCCCATCGGTTCTACGTGGATAGCTGCTACAGAAACAACGTGTGTACCGTTCTGTGCATTGAAGTCTTCCAGGTAAGGGAGGTGCTGGAAGTAGTTTGCGTCGATGTCGCCGCTGTCTACAACGTTGTTCGGCTGAACGTAGTCAGTGAATTCCTTTACGTCTAAAGTAATGCCCTTTGCTTCCAGAATATCTTTTGCTACTGCAAGGATTTCAGCGTGTGGTGTAGGAGATGCGGCAACGGTAATAGTGGTTCCTTTTAATGCATCGTAGTCAACGGAATCATCATAACCATTTCCCGGGTTATCTACAGTGCTGATAACAGCGCCATCATACTTGTCGGTGATGTAGTCAGCAATCTGCTGGCTTTCCAGAGCTGCCTTTAAAGCCTTGATCTTATCAGTGTTTTCATTACCTTCTTTTACTGCAAGGATGTTGCTGTATGCAGAGGAAGAACCTTCAACTGCCAAGGCGTTCTTTATCGGGTTCAGACCGGCATCAAGTGCATAGTTGGAGTTGATGACTGCGTAGTCAACGTCCTGAAGAACGGTTGGAAGCTGTGCTGCTTCTACTTCCTGGAACTTGATGTTGTGTGGATTGTCCTGAATGTCTTTTACTGTTGCAGTGATGCCTGCACCATCAGCCAGAGTGATGATCCCTTGATCCTGAAGAAGAAGAAGTGCTCTTGCTTCGTTCGTAGTGTCATTCGGGATTGCGATCTCAATCTGTTCGTCGCTGCTGCTGCCGCATCCTGTAAATGCTGCTGCCAGTGCGAACACCAGGGTCAGTGCTAAAATTGTTGATAATACTTTTTTCATTTTGATACCTCCGTTAAAAAAATAAGAGCTCATGTTTATGAGCTCTCCAAGTCAGAATGATTTTTTTCGCCGATGTTTTTTACAGAACATCAAGCTGTGTCCTCTCGATGGAAAGCGCATCTGAAATTTTCTCACAGCAAAGCATGCACATGCCACACATGCACATTCCCATCGTCATCATAGTTGTTCTTGCGTCTGCTGTCAAGTATCTCATGTTCGTGCGTCTCCTTTCCTCGAAAGTCTTAAGTGATTATGTCGGCATCTTATCACAGGAAAACAGATGTGTCAATAGGGATTTTGAAAAAAATCGTGAAAAAACATAAAAAATTTTTTAAAAATCGTGAAAAAACACAAAAATATAGGACGGTGGTAAACGTGATTCTATGGCAGAATGACAGAAACGCCGGACAGAGAAACTGCTGCTTCCATTGCCTGCTAACAGGACATTCTCGCTTACGCTCACGCCCTCTCGGGTTCGAACCCTGCGTCAGGAAAAAGAAAAAGCAGATACTTTCGTATCTGCTTACTTTGGTGGATCATCAGGGGTTCGAACCCTGGACACCCTGATTAAGAGTCAGGTGCTCTGCCAGCTGAGCTAATGATCCATATTCAATTTCGTGCATTTCTGATTGGCACGTTTTATATGTTAACACCTTATACGAAGTTTGTCAACAACTTTTTTATAAAAAACAATTTTTCGGCGAAACCTTTTGCTACTGTGTATGGGATGCATTGTAAAATGCATTTTCGTCAAAGTGCTTTGCCAAAAACATGCCAGCATATAATAAAATGCAACGGATGCTTTTCACACCGCATTTATGATACTCCTGTTTCAGGGGAAATGCAAGTTCTATTTTTTATACTTTTTGGTGATGCTTGCCAGGAGGTCGAACAGAAAAAATGTAGACGGAAAAATTTTACTGCTATAATTTTTGCTTGTGGATGCAGACTATGTTGTATGAGGAGGTATTTGAAAATGAAAGAAACAAATAAGCGTGAGCGTAGCAGCCAGAAGAGCCAGACAAATCAGACGGATAGAACGGAAAAGTCATCTACAAATAGAAAAAGTGAGCGTAGTCAGAAAAATCAGAGAAGTCAGGGTTTCGAAGACTGTGACAGGTAGCTGAGGCATAGCTTGAATGAAGGAAAAGAAGAGGTGGGAAACGTTGGAAAACCAATGATTTACTGCCTCTTTTTCCGCGTTGCTCTGAAGAACGGATGATAAACAGATTGTACAGCCAGATACAGCATTGAGGGGGATGTTTTCGTCACAGACAGAATCGGAATTTATGCAATTTTCGAAGAATATGAATATGAAGAATATATTGCATGTTTGGCACTACTCTTTTAGAGGTGGAGCCAGAGAAGTAGAGATAATGTGGAAAAGGGTAGAATGTGATAAATATTTTTCTCGAAAAGCTCTGTCGAAAAACGACGAAAGACAACTTTTCAGACGGAGCTATTTCCCTTTGCAATTTAGCGGTTTTTGGTATATAATAAAAAGA
>CAKQVC010000072.1 GCA_934277655.1 uncultured Clostridia bacterium | reverse complement strand
AAGAGTCGATTCCATTGGATACCTTTCCACAGGAAGAACAAGAGTTAAGAAAACAGCTGGTTCACTATGGGAATCGACTGGCAGATGAAAAACTGGTTCAGGGAACATGGGGAAATCTTTCGATTCGATTAAATGATGACGAGATGCTTGTAACACCATCCGGTATTCCATACGATCAGCTGACACCGGAGGATATGGTAAAAGTAAATTTCCGAACCCTTGCCCACACCGGGAAAAACCGCCCTACTTCCGAAAAAGAACTTCATGCTGAAATCTACCAGGCAAGAGAAGATGTCGGAGCCGTTGTACATGCACATTCTGATTATGCCAGTGTCTTTGCCTGTGCATGCAAATCCATGCCGGTGCCGGCAAAAGAAAAAGAGATGCGGAAGCGTTTTGGAGCTTTGATTCCGGTAGCTGCCTATGCGGCACCCGGAACTCATCAGCTGGCAGCTAATACCTGTGCAGCACTGGGAGAAGGGCGTGCCGCTATCATGGCTCATCACGGAATGGTCGTATGTGGGACGGACATGGAAGACGCTTTCAAAGCGGCCTTGCAGTTTGAAGAACTGGGAAAAGTATCCTGGTATGAGTATGACAAATACGACGATGAGGAAGAAGAGTAAAATAAAGATATGTGCAGATGGCTTCTTTAGTATGCAGGAAGCTGTCTGCTTCTGAAAATGGGAGATAAGAATTAATGGAATTACTGAAGGGAAAACCTGTTGCACAGTGGATTGACGACAATACACAGAAGACAGCAGAAGAACTGATGGGCGAAGGCATTGTGCCGACGCTTGCGATTTTGCGAGTAGGAAATAAGGGAAGCGATGTTGCTTATGAAAGCAGTGCTGTAAAAAAAGCACAGGGCCTGGGAATCCATGTGGAAAAATTTATTCTGGACGAAAAAGCGGATGAATCCGATGTGATGGACATTGTGCAGTTCATCAATGATGCTGACAACATCCATGGACTGCTCATGCTCAGACCTCTGCCCAAAACGATGGATGAAGAAAAAATCTGCAATCATGTAAAAGCAGAAAAAGACCTGGATGCGATTACAGAAAAAGCTCTGGCAGGTATTTTTACAGGTGTGCAGGCTGGATTTCCGCCATGCACGGCAGAAGCTGCAATGGCAATTTTAAAGTATTACGGCATTGATCCTGCAGGCAAGAAGGCAGTTGTTCTGGGGAGAAGCCTTGTGATCGGCAAGCCGGTTGCAATGATGCTTCTGGATGCGAATGCAACCGTGACCGTCTGCCACAGCAAGACGAAAGAGGAAGATGCGAAAAAACTTTGTCAGGATGCGGATATTATCATCTGTGCAACCGGAAGAAGAAATGTGCTGACGGCAGAACACGTAAGTGGCGAGCAGATCGTTATCGACGTGGGCATTAATTTTGATGAAAACGGAAAAATGTGCGGGGATGCAGATTTTGAAGGCGTAAAGGATAAAGTTGCAGCGATCACACCGGTTCCTGGAGGCGTTGGCGGCGTGACAACGTCTCTTCTGATGCATCATGTCGTTCAGGCAGCTTCTGCGAAAAAACAGAAATAGCGTTTTGAAAAACGGAAGCAGCTCGGAAGAAAATCGGTTTTGGTTTCTGATTTCGAAACGAAAAAAAAGAAAATTAAATGTATAAAAAAACTAGGCAGATGATTACATCTGCCTATTGACTTTTTTTGATTTGAAAGTAGTATATAATAAGGGAATTTTATTATTTTGAGTAATGATCAAAAAGTATAGAAAGTACAGATAGAAAGCTTTTTGATTTATGAAATAGAATATCGGAAGAGGGAAACTTATGAAAACTGTTTTTCAAATTTTCAAACGGGATGTCAAACGGCTGATGAGCAACTGGGTAGCTGTCATCGTCGTTATAGGGGTCTGTCTGATACCATCCTTATATGCGTGGTTTAATATTGCAGCAAATATGGATCCTTACAGTAATACGCAGGGAATTAAAATAGCTGTTGCAAACTGTGACGAGGGCACAGACAATGAAGCAACCGGAAAACTGAATGCCGGAGATGAGATCATCAAAAATCTGAAAGAAAATGATTCTCTAGGCTGGATCTTTGTAGACGAAAAAGAGGCAGTAGCAGGCGTAAAGGCTGGAAACTATTATGCGGCTATCGTCATACCGGAGACTTTTTCAGAAAGTCTGGTAAGTATATTATCCGGAGATATTCAGTCGCCGGAAATCAAATATTACCTGAATGAAAAGAAGAATGCCATCGCACCAAAGGTTACGGATACCGGTGCAACGACGATACAGCAGCAGGTGAACGAAACATTTGTCTCTGTTGCATCAGAGGCAGTATCCAAAATGTTGGATGAATCCGTGCAAGAAGCATCAGCTTCTGCTGGTAAAATTAATCGAAAATCTGCAAATGCAATCCGAAATGCAGCGGCGGCACTGAAGAAACAGCAGGATATTCTAGATGATCTGGATGACCTTGCAGCATCCGGGCATACGATGATTACCGGAGCTGATACGACACTTGACAGGCTTCAGAAAACGGCATCAGAAGGTGCAGCAGCAATTGATGACAGCCTTGACGCACTGGCAGCGGTCAGAGAAGCGGTCAATACGTTTTCTTTCGAAGCAAATGCGGCCATCATGCGCGGCAATGATTATCTGGCAGAACTGCAGATGCAGGCAGGAGAAGATCTGGCAGCCATTCAGGTAAAGCTTTCGGAGGCGGAAGTAGAACTGAGAAAGTTGATCGCTGAGCAGAAGAGTGTAGTGGCAAGCAACGAAGATATTACCAATCAGCTGAAAAAGCTACAGGAAGAATACCCTACAGATGCTCTGCAGTCCACCATTACATTGCTGGAAAAGCAAAACAATGATTACAATGAACTTCTGAATGGCATGGAAGAAACACTGGATACGCTGGATCATGGCGCACAGGTTCTGGGAAATCTGCAGACAGGTATTGCAGGAGCTATCAGGGATGAGCAGGATGGTCTGAATCTTGCAAAAAATACATTGACTTCCAAGGTTTTTCCAGTCGTAAACGCCACCTTGGATACGCTGGCTGTGCAGGGGGGAACGCTTTCCGGAATCCTGACTGGAATGGAACCGACGATCCGCCAGTTGCAAAGTGTTCTTGCTGGACTGGATAATTGTGTGAGTGAAACACGAGGTGCATTGAAAACAACATCGGGAGCCATTACAAAAGTAGCAACGAAGCTTTCTGGGGTGGCCGATGAAATCAGTGCATTGAAAAGTGCAGATGCGTACAGCGAATACAGAAAGTTTGTTAAGGACAGAGGACTGAACTCGCAGGTTGTAGCGGACTTTATCTCATCTCCTGTCCAGCTGACAACGGTAAGCCTTTTTCCTGTTAAAAATTATGGGTCGGCAATGACTCCATTCTATACCAATCTGGCAATCTGGGTCAGCGGGATCGTTTTGATCGCTATTTTTAAAATGGAAGTAGATCGAGACGAAAAATTGAAAAAATTCACACCGACGCAGGCATATTTTGGAAGATGGCTGCTGTTCATAACGGTTGGTCTGGTGCAGGCATTGATCATCTGTCTGGGGAATCTGTTCCTGCTGAAAACGCAGTGTGAGTATCCTTTGGCGTTTATTGGTGCAGGCTTGTTTACATCGTTTGTATATGTAAACCTGATCTATGCATTTTCCATTACATTTAAGCATATCGGAAAGGCAATTGCCGTTATTCTGGTTATTTTGCAGATACCGGGTTCAGCGGGAACTTATCCGATTGAGATGACGCCGGACTTCTTCCAGAAGCTTCATCCGCTGTTGCCGTTTACCTATGGTATCAATGCGATGAGAGAAGCGATCGCAGGAATGTACGGTCACAATTATTTTAAATATATGGGGATTCTTGCCGTTTACCTTCCGATCGCATTCCTGATCGGTATCGGCGTTCGTCTTTTAATGCTGAACCTGAACCGGATGTTTGATAAAAAGCTGGAGGAAACAGGCCTGATGATCTGCGAAGAATCCGGGCAGACAAGAGAAAGAGTACAGCTTTCGACCGCAATCAATATTCTGGCCGATCAGGGAGAATTCCGAAGCAAGATGATAGAAAAAGCTGAAAAATTCGAGGCCAACTATCAAAAATGGACGAAGCTGGGATTCCTGCTGATCTTATTGCTGCCTACAGTATTTTTAGTGCTGATGTTCAGCGTCAGCTCTAAAATGGTATTTTTAGTATTATGGATCATAGCCATTATCGCAGTTATCCTGTTCCTGATCATTCTGGAATTTATTCATGAAAATCTGCAGAGAAAGCTACAATATTCGGATCAGACGAAAGAGGAATTCTTAAATGACCTGAAAGGAGATGCCAAGTCATGAAAAAAAAGGGAAGACTAAAAAATATGATGAAGCATCTGGTCACAGCATGGAAAAAACATCTGGAAAATCTGAGGAAGGGATTTTTAAATATTGGCAGGATCTTTACCGGCGACCTGAAAATGATCCGACATAATACCATTGCATGGATCGTGGTTCTGGGATTGACGATAGTTCCGTCCTTTTATGCATGGTTCAATATTGCGGCAAGCTGGGATCCGTATGGGAATACGGGGAATCTGAAGGTAGCGGTTGCCAATATGGATGAAGGTTATACCGGGGATCTGTTTCCGATTACGTTAAATGTGGGAGATCAGGTAGAGATGAGCCTGCATGCCAACAATCAGCTGAACTGGGTATTTACCGGCGAAAAAGAAGCCATCCGTGGTGTGAAAGATGGTTCTTATTATGCAGCAATCGTGCTGCCAAAGTCGTTCAGCCGGGATATTATGAGTTTGTTTTCGGAAGAAAAGGTTCAGCGTTCGGATATTCTTTACTATCTGAACGAAAAGGAGAATGCCATCGCACCAAAGATTACAGATAAGGGAGCCAGTGCGGTTCAGAAACAGATAGATCAGGTTTTCGCACAGACAGTAACGGAAATCGGACTGGAGGTTGTGGATGGAGTATCGCAGATGATTGACGGCGAGGAGGCTGAAAAGACGATCACGGCATTTTCCGGACATTTGAATGAACTTTCTGATGAACTGGATGATTCTGCGGATTTGATCGAAACCTTTGCTTCTATCGTATCCTCTTTGAAAAAAGTCACGGAAAGCTCCAATGGAATGTTGGATGCGGCAGAGGAACAGGCAGGCAAAAGCCAGTCGATGATCGAAGAAGCTTCTGAGAGCATCGGAAGTCTTTCGGAGGCTGTGACGGGCACAACGGAAGCTGTTAATCAGGCACTTGACGAAACGAAAGCAAGCTATTTTACGCTTTCTTCAGAAGTGGATTATGCAATGGAACAGCTTTCGGCAGACACAGACAAAGGAAAACAGCAGTTGACCAAGCTGGCAGGTAAAGTGCAGGAGAATGCACAAGCGATGGAATCCTTTAAGAAGAGCCTGGAAACATTGAGGGCTTCCCTTCCGGATACTGTTTCAGGAGTAAAGGACAGTCTTAATCAGGTTATCCGTACAGTGCAGACGAATATTGATAATCAGTATGAGATTCGAAATGATATTTTAAATCTGGTGGACAGTATCGGCAGTACGCAGACGGAAATCAATCAGAAACATGATAACCTGAAGAACAGAATTGAAAAAAATTACAGACAGATTGAAAGCTTGCAGAAAGATTATGAAGTGAATGTCGAAACGGAGATCCTGACGATGATCGATACTTTAGGTGAAACCAGTCAGACCATTGTCAGCCTGTTAGATCAGATGGATGCTTCTGTTGCCGACATCAACGATGTAACGGTCAGCCTTACTGATAATTTGGGTTCGCTGCAAAAGACCTTGAGCGATACTGCCAAAACCATGCATCGTAGCGGTAAAAAGCTGGATACTCTAGCAGCAAAACTGCTGGATGCGGCAAAAAACAATCAATTGGATGAGTTACAAGATATTTTGGATACAGATCCACAGGAAATCAGTGAATTTGTAGCTGCTCCGGTCAAACTGGATACCAATAAATTTTATCCGGTTGAAAACTATGGATCGGCAATGGCACCATTCTATTCGACTCTTGCCATCTGGGTCGGAGGTGTCGTTCTTGTTGCGATGATGCGGGTCAATGTGGATCGAAAACGTCAAGAAGCACTGGTAAATGTAACACCGACGCAGTTGTATCTGGGAAGATATATTTTGTTCCTGATCATCGGACTGTTGCAGAGCGGGCTGATCTGCCTGGGAGATTTATACTTCCTTGAAATCCAGTGCGAGCATCCGTTTTATTTCATGCTTGCAGGCTGGTTTACCAGTATCGTATATGTAAACTTGCTGTATACCCTTACCGTTTCCTTTGGAGATATCGGTAAAGCCATCTGTGTTGTCCTTATGGTTATTCAGGTAGCCGGATCAGGAGGAACATTCCCGATTGAAATGACGCCGATCTTCTTCCAGAAATTATATGAACTGCTCCCGTTTACTCATAGCATGATGGCAATGAGAGAGTGTATCGCAGGGTTTTATGGCAATACCTACTGGCAGGAGCTGGGCATTCTCAGCCTTTACCTGATTGCTTCTCTGCTTCTGGGATTGGTACTGAGAAAGCCGATTATCCGGTTAAACGAAGCATTCAATGAAAAACTGGAAGAGACAAAGGTTATTTAATCCGGAATCATCGCTCTTTGTAAAAAACGTTCAAATAAGACAAAGCCGCCAAACATTGCGTTTGACGGTTTTGTTCAAATACATTTACATTATTTAGCCGAACCGCCATGCAAAAACGGAAAGAAAGCAATGAAAACGCATAAATCATAGCAATTTATTGTTGACATTTTGCCTAACGAGTTATACAATGTTTCTATTGAAAATTCAATAGAAACGATGACGAAGAGGAGTAGAAAAAGTCAGCACTTTACAGAGAATCGGGAACGAGGCTGAGAATCCCGAAAGCAGGCGTTTTTTGAAGGTTGCTTCTGAGTTTGAATCATAATGAGTGTCTGTCTGCGGACAAATAACCTTGAGCGTTTTAAAATGAGCAGCGTATCGGGTTTGGAAGCGACAGGAACAAAGGTGGTACCGCGGAAAATTTTTTCGTCCTTTGTGAGCGAAGGCTTGCAAGGGATTTTCTTTTGCATGGAAGGAAGCTGCTGTAAAAAGAGGCTGTTGTAATGGGGAAATCTCGGAGAGCCGTCGGTGAAAAACAGAAAACCGAAACCATAAAGAAAACGAAAGGAAACAACAAATGGAAAAAAATCTGGCAAAAACGTATAACCCAAAAGATTTTGAAGACCGTATCTATGAGATGTGGGAAACAAACGGCACATTTCGTGCAGAAGTGAATCCGGACAAGAAACCGTTCACGATCGTAATGCCGCCGCCAAACATTACCGGACAACTGCATATGGGACATGCCCTGGATCAGACACTTCAGGATGTTCTGACAAGATGGAAAAGAATGCAAGGCTACAGCGCATTATGGCTTCCTGGTTCTGACCATGCCAGCATAGCAACGGAGGTAAAAGTTGTAAATAAGATCCGCGAGGAAGAAGGACTGGAAAAAGAAGACCTGGGAAGAGAAGAATTCTTAAAGCGTGCCTGGGCATGGAAAGAAGAATATGGCGGACGGATTACACGTCAATGCAGAAAACTGGGCGCGTCCTGCGACTGGAGCAGAGAACGTTTTACCATGGACGAAGGCTGCAATAAGGCAGTCAAGGCTGCATTTATCAAACTGTATCAGAAGGGGCTGATCTACAGAGGAAATCGACTGGTTAACTGGTGTCCGCAGTGCGGAACATCTCTTTCCGATGCAGAAGTTGAACATGAAGATAAAAACGGTAAGTACTGGTATTTTAAGTATCCGGCGGCCTGCCCGACAGAGGATTTTGACGGCATTATCGTAGCAACATCCAGACCAGAGACCATGTTCTCCGATGAAGCTATTGCAGTACATCCTGACGATGAAAGATACAAAGCAGTTGTCGGAAAGAAAGTTATACTGCCGCTAGTGGGTAAGGAAATCCCGATCATTGCGGACCAATATCCGGATCCGGAAAAAGGTACCGGTGCAGTAAAAATTACTCCGGCACACGACCCGAACGACTTTGAGGTTGGACTGCGCGCAGGGCTTCCGGTTGTATCCTGCATTAATAAAGATGCGACCATGAATGCACTGGCAGGAAAATATGAAGGACAGGATCGTTACGAATGCCGTAAAAACTGGGTAGCTGATCTGGAAGCAGCCGGATATCTGATCAAAACGGAAGAAAAAGTGATTCCGATGGGAACCTGCTATCGTTGCCATACGGTTATCGAGGATATGGTGTCTGAACAGTGGTTTGTCAAGATGGAAGATCTTGCAAAACCAGCTATTGAAGTAGCGAAAAATGGTAAGCTTAGACATATTCCGGAACGTTTTGAAAAGATTTATCTGCACTGGCTGGAAGGCATCAAGGACTGGTGTATTTCCCGTCAGCTCTGGTGGGGGCACCGTATTCCAGCTTATTACTGCGAAGATTGTGGCCAGACCGTTGTAGCAGAAGACACACCGGCAAAATGTCCAAAATGTGGAGGAACCCATTTCAAACAGGACGAAGATGTTCTGGATACTTGGTTTTCTTCTGCACTGTGGCCGTTCTCGAC
>CAKQVC010000071.1 GCA_934277655.1 uncultured Clostridia bacterium | reverse complement strand
CTTCAAACTCTTCCCAGGAGCTGTTTACATAATCGTTTGCCAGCTCAAGGGTATCTGCGATATCCGTCTCGTTCGCGCCGTCAAAAATCGGAGTGGACACGTTAAATCCAAGGGCCTTGGCTGCAAGGCTTAAGTGGATCTCCAGGACCTGTCCGATGTTCATACGGGAAGGCACGCCCAGCGGGTTTAATACGATATCCAGCGGACGTCCGTTCGGAAGGAACGGCATATCCTCAACTGGAAGCACACGGGAAACGACACCCTTGTTTCCGTGACGTCCGGCCATCTTATCGCCGACGTTAATCTTTCTCTTGGTCGCAATATAGCATCGAACCAGTTTGTTTACGCCAGGCGGCAATTCATCTCCGTTTTCTCTGGAGAAAACTTTAACGTCTACCACGATACCTGTCTCGCCATGAGGGACTCTCAAGGACGTATCTCTAACTTCTCTTGCTTTTTCGCCAAAGATTGCACGAAGCAGTCTCTCTTCTGCGGTAAGCTCTGTTTCGCCTTTTGGTGTAACCTTGCCGACCAGAATATCAGAAGAGTTTACTTCGGCACCGATGCGGATGATACCTTCTTCATCCAGATCCTTCAGTGCGTCATCTCCGACATTCGGGATGTCACGCGTGATTTCTTCCGGTCCGAGCTTCGTATCTCTGGCTTCGGATTCATATTCCTCAATGTGGAGTGATGTCAGGACATCATCCATCAGTAATCTTTCATTTAAGATGATAGCGTCTTCGTAGTTGTAACCTTCCCATGTCATGAAACCGATCAGCAGGTTCTTTCCTAATGCGATTTCTCCAAGATCCGTGGAAGGTCCATCTGCGATAACTTCTCCCTGTTCAATGTGTTCGCCGTGAGCGACAATCGGGCGCTGGTTAATGCAGGTTCCCTGGTTGGAACGCTTAAATTTCAGCAGGTGATAAGTATCTTTCGCATTGTTGTCATCCCTGCGGATAACAATCGTATCTGCATCCACAAATTCAACAGTACCTGCATTCTTTGCCAGAATCACAACTCCGGAGTCTCTCGCTGCTTTATATTCCATACCTGTTCCGACAACCGGGGCTTCCGTCACAAGCAGGGGAACTGCCTGACGCTGCATGTTAGAACCCATCAGCGCACGGTTTGCGTCGTCGTTTTCAAGGAACGGGATCATCGCAGTCGCAACCGAAACTACCTGTTTCGGCGATACGTCCATGTAATCGATCCGGTCTCTTGCCACAAGTGCGATCTCGCCGTGTTCGCCCCTGGATGCAACTTTCGCATTCGCAAAATGCCCATCCTCCGTAAGTGGTTCGTTCGCCTGGGCAACAACCATCATTTCTTCTTCATCTGCGGTCAGATAGTGTATTTCATCTGTTACCACATGTGTTTCTTTATCTACAACTCTGTACGGAGTCTCAATGAAGCCGTACTGATTAATCACGCCGTAAGTTGTCAGCGAGCCAATCAGACCGATGTTCGGACCTTCTGGGGTCTCAATCGGACACATTCTTCCGTAATGAGAGTGATGTACGTCTCGCACCTCGAAACCGGCTCTTTCTCTGGAAAGACCGCCAGGTCCCAGTGCAGAAAGTCTTCTTTTATGCGTCAGTTCGGACAGAGGGTTATTCTGGTCCATGAACTGAGACAGCTGTGAACTTCCGAAGAACTCTTTGATCGCAGCCGTTACCGGTCTGATGTTCATCAGTGCCTGTGGAGTCGTAACGTCAATGTCCTGCGTGGTCATTCTTTCCTTTACAACTCTTTCCATTCTGGCAAGACCGATCCTGAATTGATTCTGGAGCAGTTCTCCTACGGTTCTCAATCGTCTGTTTCCTAAATGGTCTATATCATCAATTGTGCCGATGCCATAATTTAAATTGAGGATGTAGCTGACAGAAGCGATAATATCTTCGATTAAAATGTGTTTCGGTGAAAGATCGTTCTTTCTTTCAACCAGCATTTCTTTCAACTCTTCCTCGGAACCTGCCGCTGCAAGGATCTCTTTTAAAACAGGATAAAATACCTTGTCAGCTACTTTCAGTCCGGTTGTGTCAAAGTCCACATGCGCACTTAAGTCAACAAAGTTGTTTCCTATAACTTTCGTTACCTGGTCTTCCTTTTCCTTGTCCACGCTGTAAGCATAAATATATTCTACACCTGCGTTTTCAATTGCTACAGCCAGGTCGTGATCGATTTTCTGTCCTTTTTCTGCAAGATACTCGCCTGTTTCCGGATGAATTACATCTTCGGCTGCCACTACACCTGTAATTCTGTTGGATAAACCCAGTTTCTTATTATATTTATATCTGCCTACTTTCGCCAAGTCATAACGTTTCGCATCAAAGAAAAGCGAATTCAAAAGTGACTTTGCACTTTCTACTGTAGGCGGTTCTGCCGGTCTCAGCTTTTTGTAAATCTCTTTCAGACCCTCTTCATAGTTAGAAGCTGCGTCTTTTTCGAGGGTTTTCATCAGTCTCGGGTCTTCGCCGAAAATGCTGATGATCTCTTCATCGCTACTGAATCCGAATGCCCTCAGAAGAGTTGTTACCGGCTGTTTTCTTGTACGGTCTACACGAACGGAAATGATTTCATTGGAGTCCGTTTCATACTCAAGCCATGCTCCTCTGTTCGGGATAATCGTAGTGGAGAACAGCTTGTTGTTGGATTTATCAACAGTTACATCGTAGTAAGGTCCCGGCGAACGAACCAACTGAGTTACAATAACTCTTTCGGCTCCGTTATAAATGAAAGTTCCCTGTTCTGTCATCAGAGGGAAATCTCCCATAAACACTTCCTGCTCTTTTACTTCGCCTGTTTCCTTGTTGATCAGTCTTACTTTGACCTTTAATGGAGCAGCATATGTCACATCTCTTTCCTTACATTCTTCCTGCTCATACTTCGGAGCATCTGTAAGGGAATAATCAATGAATTCCAATATCAGGTTATCAGCATAATCCTTAATTGGAGAAATGTCTTCAAAAACTTCTCTTAAGCCTTCTCTGATGAACCAGTCATAAGAGTCGGTCTGAATCTGGATCAGATTCGGCATTTCGCAGACTTCATTGATCTTTGCAAATGTCATACGTTCTTTTCTACCTACTTGTATAGGTTTTGGCATCTTTATCACTCCTTATATTCTTAAACAAATTACTTTGTGTGGCAGTCTAATATTATATAATACATCTGTCAATTTTGCAAGCAAAAAATGGAGCATTTCCAAAAAAACTTTAAAATGCTCTTCCCTGCTCCATTTTCTTCACTATTCTTATCTACAAACTCTGCATGATACATGCGACGGTTCCGATTATAAGAAGCATCATCGCATCAACAGCAACCAGCGTTCCGCCCGTCTTTTTCAGCACATCATCCTCTTCAAGTCCCCTGCCGGCTTTGCGACTTTTCTCTTTCTTTTCTGGTTTCGCTTCCTCTTCGCAAAATCTTTCCTCTGCAGGTTCCAGAAGCGCCCTGCTGACCGCTTCGGTCATGTCTTTCACAGCACTTCCCATCCTTTCCGAAACAGAAAGGCAGACTTCCGAAAGTCTATAAAATCCATGTTTCATCGGTCTGCGGAAGAACCAGTCTGTATCAAGGCTGATTCCCTCATGAGGTGCCATTTTCTCAACAAGCAGTGCGAATATCAGCGATGCACCTGCAAATAACTGCAGATACTGGGTAACGTGATCCACCGTATACGCATGTCCATCACTGCCAAACGGAATGATCTCTTGCAGCAAGCCCGGAAAGATACCAGTGATCAGACATGCTGCTACACCTGCTGTCATCGCAATTTTCATATTAAACGGCACTCGCTGCGGACAGACAGAAGCCACTGCAGCTTTTTTTATTTCTATGCCGTTTCCATGAAGTTCCGGCTCTTTCCAGAAAACAAAGTAGTTTACTTTCAGCGTAACAGATAAGAGTGTCGCGACACTCGCTACCAAAAGAAGAATTTCTGCCCATCCATTCCCGGTTTCCGAAACAGCGTTCATAATCAAACCCTTGCTGATAAAACCATTGAATAACGGAAAACCTGCGATTGCAAGAGATGCCAGCATACAACAGATTCCCGTAAGCGGCATTTTCTTGCCTATGCCTCCCAGCCGTGTTATATCACAGGTGCCTGCTGCTTTTAGAACTGCCCCTGCACACATAAACAGCACTCCTTTATATAAAATATTGTTGAATACATGAGCCGCCGCTCCGTCCAGCGCCATCCGGCTTCCGAGTCCCGCCGCTGCTACCATATATCCCAGCTGGCTGATGATATGATAGGAAAACAGTTTGCGCAGATTATTTTCTATAAACGCCATGGCGGCTCCCAAAAGTGCCATAAAGATTCCGATATACAGAAGTGCTTCCAGGCCTGCAAAGCAGCGAATCAAAGCATAAACTGCCGTTTTCGTTGTAAACGTCCCCAGATAGACACTCCCGCCTTCCGTGGACTGCGGATAAGCATCTGCAATCCATCCATTCAGCGGCGGGATTGCACAGTTGACCGCTATACCGATGAAAATAAACCAGGCCGCAGGATCTCCGTTCAGATTCAGATCGCCTACCAGAAGCTGCCCTTCTGATACTTTCATGACAATGCCCGCAAGAAGCATATTCCCACCGAACATATGCATCAAAAGATAGCGAAACCCTGCTTTCCAGGCCTGCTGTCTTCCTGATGCAATGACCACGAGCCACGATGCGATCGCCATCATTTCCCAAAAAATCAACAATGTGATCCAATCTCCGGCAAGAACAACACCAAGTGCACTGCCTGCATATATCGTTTCTGCCGCCAGCTCTTTCTGATCATTCGTATGCAGATTATAGACTGCCAAAAGCACCGCCGCCAAAAGAAACGTAAACGTAAATGCCCATGCCATGCTGTCCATCCTTAAAATCTGCAGTTCTGTCACTCCGGAAATATTCAGAATTTTTTCTACGTTATCCCCTTTCTGCATCAATGCCCAAACAAACCCTACTGCCGGAATCAGAAGATAAAGGATTTTGCTGCTGCGTCCGGGGATCAGGTAAATCAAAAGACCTGTCAAAACCAGCAGTAATCCGGGATGAAAGAATATGCTCATCATTCATCCTCCTTGTAATAATCTTCCGGTCGATGCAACAGTTTGTACATCACACCTTTTGTCAGAAAGATAAAAATTGCAGCACCGGATATTCCGATCAGGATGTCTGCTCCGGGGAGACGATTCCATAACTGATGATAATGGGGATGTGCAAATACCGTCTCCACAACTGCTGCAAGTGCCATCACAAGTATAAGCAAAATGCATATTTTCATTTTTTTATGATCCCACATTTCATCCTCCTTTCATCACAGCTTCTGCTGCCACCTGTGCCATCTGATATAAATGCGGTCCGAAATTTGGTGCAGTTCCTAAGATCACAGCCAGCAAAAGCGTCATAACCATTGGAATCCCCATCGCCAAAGCATGTTTCCTGCTGACCTCATGCACTGCCTCTGCGTCTTCTGCAATTGCTTTGGCTGTTTCCTTCGCATCTTTCGTAATTGCTTCGATTCCTTCCCCCGCAATTTCTTTTCTGAAAAAAATCTGAACAACCGGCATCAAATACGCAACCGCCAGCAGTGCTGCCGCTACATACACCAAAGCAATGAATGGTTTACCCATGAGTACCGCACCTTTCATCATATTAAATTTGCTGACAAACCCTGCCATCAGCGGAAGGCCTGCGATACCCAGAGAAGCGGCTGCAAAACATACTGCCGTTACCGGCATCTGTCGTACCAGTCCCTTCATCTGAGAAATTTCTGATTTTCCGGTCGTTACGAAAATGGCACCGGCCGCCATGAATAATGTAATTTTTAAGGTTGCATGTGCCGCCATATGGAACAATGCACCGCTGATACTATATACAGACAGCAGACTGATCCCCAGCACAATATAGGAAAGCTGTCCCACGGTCGAAAACGCCAGCCTCGCCTTCAGATTATCTTTCTGTATTGCAATCATCGATGAAAGCAGAATTGTGCCGACTGACAGCCAGGAAAGAAGTTTTGCTCCGCCGCAGGCCGCCGCCAGTTCCGGACCAAACACATAACAGACTACGCGCAGTACACAGAACGCACCAGCTTTTACAACCGCCACCGCATGTAGAAGTGCACTGACCGGCGTTGGTGCGACCATGGCGGAAGGAAGCCAGCCATGTAGCGGCATGACACCTGCTTTTACTGCTCCTCCCCCGATCATCATCAAAAATAGCACCAGCACTATGCCCATTCCGCCTTGCAGCCCGCCTTCTGCATAAACCTCTGAAAGAAAACCTCCTGCCTTAAAGTCTCCGGTTCCACAAAATGCATAGACACAGACGATTGCTGCGAAAAAAAGCTGTCCGCTGACCAAAGTATAAATCAGATATTTTCTACCGGATCGTCTGGCCTTTTCATCACGATAATGAACCACCAGAGGATACGTTGCAATCGTCAGCATTTCATAAAAGATAAAGAACGTGATCAGATTCGCAGCCATGGCAATTCCTAATGCTGAACCGATGCAGGCTGCAAATGCAGCAAAATATCCGGTTTGGTTTCTTTCATGGTGTCCACGCACATAACCAATCGAATAAAAGCTGGTCAAAATCCACAGGCAGGAGGCGATAATTGCAAAAACCATTGCCGCTGCGTCTGCCCGAAAGGCGAACCCGATTCCCTCTGCAATCTGCCACAGCTGGATTTCGCACCACACTCCATTGATCGCCCCGGGAACCATTGACAGCACTATGGCTGCGCTGATGAGTGCCGCTCCTATGGTAATTGCCTCTCTGAAATTTTCTCTGATTTTATTTTCCAGCACCAGGATCAGCAGTGCTGCCAGAAAGCATATACCTACTGCCACAGCCGGGCGAACGCTATATATAATCATAGCAGGAACACCTCCAAAAGCGTTGTCTTTAAAATTCCCGTCAAGATATAACTTTGAAACAATCCAATGCCGATGACTCCTGCCGCACACACACCGATCGGGATCAACATATTCCACGGAAGTTCCACTTTTCGCCTGGAATTATCCAGATACTGATCACCCAGCTCTTTGGGCGGATCCATAAACATCCGCTCGAAGATGCGGAAAAAGTAAATGGCATTCAGCAGACTGCTGATGACCAACACCGCCACATACAGATATTTCCCCGTTTCTATCGCCCCCATTGCCAGATACCATTTGCTGAAGAATCCTGCAAACGGAGGGAGACCTATCATGGATAAGGCAAAAATAACGATCGCTGCACCTGTGATCGGCATTTTACGGTACAACTGACCAAAGGACGATATATCGTGAACACCAAAGCGATATTTTAATGCTCCTGACGTGTAGAAAAGTCCTGTTTTCATAAAAGCATGGCTGACGATGTGCAGGACTGCACCTGCCAGACCGAAGTAATTCCCAATGGCAATCCCCATGGCAATATATCCGACCTGACCCACGCTGGAATAAGCGAGAATTTTATTATAGGTGTCATATTTCAAGGCTTTGAGAGATCCATAAAGGATTCCGCACACTGCCAGGACTCCCAGAATTCCAAAGAATATTTTCATCAGCTCGTCCTGTTCTTTAAAAATGCAGTAGAAGAAGCGGATCATCGCATAAGCTGGTATCTTGATCATAATTCCGGCAATCATCGGATCAGCTGCTTCGTGAGCATAAGAATGAGCTGCCGGCTGCCAGCCATGGAGCGGGAATAATGCCATTTTAATGCCAAATCCGACCATCATGCAGGAAACCGCCACAATAAGAAGCAGTTGATCCTGAAGCAACGCGATCTTCACAGCCAAGTCGCTCATATTCAAAGTTCCTGTCGCTGCAAAAAGAAAACCAACGCCAAGCAGATAAAAGGAAGCCCCTATCGTTCCTGTCATCAGATAACGAAATGCCGCAATCGGCCCTTTTCCCTCTCCGCAGGCGATCAGCCCATAGCCTGCCAATGCTGTCACTTCCATAAATACATAAAGAGTAAAAGCATCCCCGGTCGATGCCATCCCAAGCAGTCCGATTGCAAGGAAAGAAAGCATACAGTAATACCCTGATGTCCGCACATTTTCCTTCGATTCTGTTTTTTCAAAGGACAAACTGTATACAGCAGTCAGAAACGAAATGACCGCTACAACCAGGATGATCAGTCCGTTAACGCCATCAACCACGAACTCAATGCCGTAAGGTGGCTTCCAGTTTCCCATCCAGTAATGCACTGCCTCGCCGGTTTTTACAATCTGCTTCAGTTGAAGCACTGCACAGATTACGGAGCCTGCCAGAGCCCAGACAACGATCCATCTTCCTTTCCGCGGCATCAGGTAGCACGCTGCCGGACAAAGCAGACTGCCACAAAGTGGCAGGAGAATCACCATGATCGGTAAGTGGTAGCTGAAAACTGCCTGCTCCATCATCGCCTTCCTCTCTTTCCCGTGATTTCTTCTTCCTCGATGGTTCCGTAAATATCTTTGATCTTCGTAAGCAGTGCCAGTCCAACTCCTGTTGTTCCCAAACTGACCACAATCGCCGTCAGCATCAAAGCATGGGGAAGCGGACTGATATACGCATCTGCACTCAAAATATCCGTTACCGCCACAGGCAGCGTCGCATCGTTTTTCTGTCCAAAG
>CAKQVC010000070.1 GCA_934277655.1 uncultured Clostridia bacterium | reverse complement strand
CCCGCCTTATTTCCATCCATCCCCCACACAATTCCTCCCTGACACAACGTTTTCCTCCGCAATCGCCCTGCCTGTCATTGCTTTTTCGTATCATATATTGTAGAATGATTTTAACGAACTTTTTTGAGCTGGTAAGGTTTCCTTACTCCCTGCTCTGTTCGCCGCTTCATGAACCGGACTGTCGCCTAAAGCTGTTTCCCTAAAAAGCAATCACGTTCAGGCTAAGTTCCAATGTGAAGCTCTCATTTACCCAAAACGTGAGACCTTGGAGGAAACTGGGCTTAACCGCTGTTAAGTTCCGATTCGACCTCCCCGTTTCCCAAGAAAAACAAAGAATGGATAACATCCGATGCTGAAAAAATTTTCCAAAGCGGCATTTGCCGTTCTGCTGATACTGGTCAGTGCCAGCCTGATCATCGAAATGAAATATAGTATCTCGTTCAGCGAATATCTGGCATATTCCGTACCGCTGACCAGAGAAGAGCATCTGTACCTGAAAGAAAAGGGACACCTGATCTATGGTGTCGACCCGGAAAACGCACCGTTTTCAGAAATACCACAGGACTCCGGACGGGCAGAAGGTCTGATCCTGGACTACATTTCCATCCTGTCAGTCAATTTGAGCACGCCAATCATCGAAAAAAGCGTTCCCACATCGGAACAGACCGAAGCGCTGAAAGACGAAACGATTGATATTTCTGATCTTTTTCGTGACACGGACGCAAACAACCGCTACGTTTCCACCCAGCCTATTTACCAACTGGAAGGAATCCTTGTAACACGCTACGATAACAAAGATCTCAACAGTTTCAGTGATTTCCGAGGGCGGAAGCTGGCACTGATCCGGGACACCTACTCCGAGAAAAAAATCCTGGACGATTTTCCGGACAACCAGCCCATGAATCTTCTCTATGTGGACAGCATCAAAGACGGCCTGCAGCTGCTGATGGATGGCAGGGTAGACGGCGTTGCAGGAAATGAAATTACCATCGACCATTATGCAGAGGAACTTGGTATCAAAGACAACCTGCGCCAGATCGGCGAAAAACTATATAAAGAGGACATTGCACTGGCAGTCAATATTTACGACACGAAGCTGTACAATATTCTCAACAAAGCAATCCTGAAACTAAAAAAAGAAGATGCTTTCTCCGAAGTCCAGTCCAAATGGCTCGGAAACTGGGCATCTATGCGTGCTAATGCCACCAGTGTCCGACTGGCACAATGGATCATTATCTTCTGCGTTGCCCTTGTCGAACTTCTGATGATATGGGAAAGCGTTTTGAACCGCCGTATCGACCAGAAAACCCATGAGCTGCAGATTGAAAAGAACAACCTGCAGGTGATCATCGACAACATCAATGCACTGGTAGCTGTTATCAGCGGGGAAGATATCATCACCCACTGTAATGCCCGTGGCAGAGAAATGCTCGGCGACCCTGACGGAAGCTTTCTTGGATGCGGACTCGGCACAGTCGATTTTTTGCAACAGCTTTATACCATGCACCTTGCAGAGCCGGAACAGCCATATTACCAGCTGGACAGCCACTACTACAGCGTTTCCCTGCAATTTCTGAATCAGAAAAAGCAGAACCGCCTGCTTCTGATCGAGGACTGCACGCAGAAAACCCTGACCGAGAAAAAGATGCGCCAGGAAAACAAAATGGCTGCAGTCGGACAGCTTTCTGCCGGACTCGCTCACGAAATCCGCAACCCACTGGGATTAATAAAAAACTATTCCTACATCCTCCATGACCTGGCCGAAGAGTACCAGCGAGAGCAAGCTGCCGCCACAGACTGCACGCAGTCATGCGAAAACAGGAACGGGCAGCAAACGCAGTGCCTGCATCTGCCCGTTGCCGAGGATCTGGAAATGTTCGACCATGCACTGGATGTCATTGATGACTCGACCCGGCGGATTGACAATCTGGTGGAAAACCTGCTCAGCTTTTCCCGCCTCAGCAACGACAAGCCTTCCAGCTTCAACATTGAAAAAATACTTCAAAGCATCATCAGCCTGGAAGAAAAGAAACTGGAGAAAAGCCATACCAAACTCAACCTTTCCTGCCCGAAAGGCCTGACCGTATGCACGCGAGAAGAAACCATAAAAATTACTGCCTTCAACCTGATCAACAACGCAGCGGAAGCCTTCGCTCAGACAGAACAAACCAACTGCAGGCTGGATATTTTGATTCGTGCAGAGGATGGCATCCTGACTATGGAAGTGACCGATAACGGACCGGGCATGTCGGAAGACACCCTGGAAAATATTTTCAACCCGTTTTTTACAACGAAAGACACCGGTACCGGTCTGGGGCTGTACATCGTCAGTTCAGAGTTGGAAAAGGTCAACGGTCAGATCACGGCAACCAGCAAGCAAGGCGAGGGAACGAGATTTACTGTTACCGTACCCCTTGAACAATCCACTTAAGACAAACCAAACGGAGGAAATCCCTTATGGAAAAGAAAAATTACAAAATTCTGGTTGTAGACGATGAAATCGAATATCAGAGAGTTTTCTCCTACATCTTGAAAAAGAACGGCTACACTGTCCAGACCTGCTCATCTGCTCTGCAGGCACTGGAAATTTTGGCGCATACAGAGATCAATCTTGTCATGACTGACCTGAAAATGCCGGACATGGACGGAGTGGAACTGGTCAAACAGGTAAAAGCCTCCCATGAAGATATCGACATCATGGTCATTACCGCTTTCGGTTCCATCGAAAGTGCCGTAGAAGCCATGAAATACGGAGCCTGTGGCTACTCCATCAAGAACAGCGAGCCGGAAACACTTCTGGCTGATATTGACCGGTTAGCCAAGCTGAAGCTGTTAGAAGCCGAAAACAAAATCCTTGCCGAGCAAAACGGCGTAGACAGCGATATGTTCCTTACCAGTGAAAGTCCTCGCTTTCAACAGGTTCTCGAAACCTGCCGCCAGATTGCAGCTTCCGATATTAACGTCCTGATTTTAGGAGAATCCGGTGTCGGCAAGGAAATCATTGCCCGCTATATCCATCGTCTCAGTGGCCGCAGCAAGAACCACTTTATTCCGGTCAACTGTCAGGTCTTTGCTGAAGGTACTCTGGAATCGGAACTGTTCGGCCACGAAAAAGGTGCATTTACCGGTGCGACAGATAAACGTATTGGTCGATTCGAAGCTGCCAGCGGAGGAACTCTTTTCCTTGATGAAATCGGAGATATTCCCCTCAGCCTGCAGGGAAAGCTTTTACGGGTCATTGAAAATAAAACGATTGAACGAGTTGGAAGCAATAAGCCGATTGATCTGGATATCCGTCTGATTTCTGCCACCAATAAAGATATTGAAGCAGAGATTAAACAAGGTGTCTTCCGAGAAGATCTGCTCTACCGGATTAATACGATCACTATTACAATTCCGCCTCTCCGCCAGCGAAAGGAAGACCTGCCTGGTCTGATCGAATATTTTGTCCGTCAGATTGAAAAAGAACAGAAGAAAAAAATCCTGGAGATCGATCCGCTTACTCTGGAATTTCTCTATCAGTATGATTATCCGGGCAATGTCCGGGAACTGAAAAACCTCCTGGAGCGTATGGTCGCCCTCAGTGAAGACGGCATCCTCCGAAGCCGTAGTTTCAGCAGAAGTCCGATTCCTTCAGATACTGGCGTCTCTGCTGCAAAATCGGCACCCGTCCTGCCGCTCCGAGCTGCTCGCGGGATCTTTGAAAAAGAACACATTGAAAATGCCCTGCAGGCAACCGGCGGCAATGTCGCAGCCGCCGCAGAGCTTCTGGAAATCACGAAAAGGCAGCTCTGGAATAAAATCGCCGAATACAAAATCCAGCGATGATCGGCGCTCTAAAACTATCAAAACGCTAAAAAGCGATCAAAAGCAAGAAACGCTGTGAATGGCGATGAAAAAAAATTCATTCTTTTTAGTGAAATAAATCGCACATCAGTGAAATTTATTTCACTGATTCTGTCGAAAAACATTGAAAAATACAACATTCTGTAGTGGCACACTTCTTGCTCTAATAGAAAGTGTCACTGACAGAGGAAGGAGAAAGAGTTGGAAGCGAAAGCGAAAAAACGACCAGCTCTATGGCTGTCACTTGTCCCGTTTGTATCCTTGATCATTATCATGCTCCCCAGTGTGATAATCTTGGGTGCAGACCCCCAGATCCCACTGATCATCTGTATCGGGATCACTGCCGTTATCGGCATTTTCGTCCTCGGATATTCCTGGGAAGACATTGAAAAATCCATGATTGCAACCAATGCGGCTGCCATGCAGGCCAACTTCATCATTATGATCGTCGGCTGTCTGGTCGGCGTATGGATGGCCGGAGGTATCGTACCCGGACTTATTTATTATGGTTTACAATTATTTACTCCCGGCATTTTTCTGGCATCATTGCCGATCATGTGTGCAGTAATCTCTATGTCAACCGGATCCGCATGGACAACAGCAGGAACCATCGGTGTTTCTGCCATGGGTGTAGCGGCAGGTCTTGGGATTCCGTTTCCCATTGCAGCCGGCGCCATCATCACAGGCGCTCAGTTCGGCGATAAGCTTTCGCCTCTCTCAGACAGTACCAATCTGGCTGCCGGTATTACCGGTGTCAGCCTCTTTGCTCACATCCGGCATATGCTGTGGACGACAATCCCCAGTTTTGCCATTGCCGTCGGTCTGTTCGCTTTCTTAGGTACAGGCTACAGCGCAAGCAATGTGGATGCGAGTCAGATTCAGCTTATCTGTGACACGCTGAAAGAAAATTTTAACATTTCACCGTGGATCCTGCTGGCACCCCTTTCCATTATTCTCATTATGGTTATGAAGGTTCCTGCGGTTCCTGGCATGGTAATTGGCACAGTCATCGGTGTCATTTTCGCACTGATGCAGGGAGATGATCTTGGAAGCATTATCAGTCAGATGGTTTATGGCTTCGAAATCTCATCCGGAAACGATATGATCGACCGCCTGCTGAACCGCGGTGGCATGCAATCCATGATGTACACCATTTCCCTGGTAATCTGTGCACTGGCATTCGGCGGTGCTGTGAAATGTATCGGATGCCTGGATGTACTGACAGAAGCAATTCTTTCCAGGTGCCGTACCCGTGGCTCTATCATGATTGCTAACATCGTTACCTGTATTGCCATAAATTTTCTTGCAGCCGACCAGTACATGTCCCTCGTGATCCCCGGGCAAATGTACAAAGACACCTATAAAAAGCTGAACATGGATCCTGTCAATCTTTCCAGAGTACTGGAAGACGCCGGAACCCTGACTTCGGGCATCGTACCCTGGTCAACCTGTGGTGCCCTCTATTACTCCGTCCTTGGCGTCAGTGCATTTGTCTATTTTCCGTATTGCTTTATGGCTTTTATCAACCCGCTGCTTTCGGCAATCTACGCTGTGACCGGATTCACATTAAAACCGCTGGATCCGTCCAAACCCGTCCGCAGCAGACTGGATGAAATAGAAGAGCTGTAATCTCCCCGGAAAACAGACCGATAATATCAGGAGGAGATTTTCAAATGGAAGAAATCAAAACAAAAGCTGCAAGAATGCCGAGTAAGGTTGAATCACTTATTCCAATCGTATTCTTATTGACCATCATGATCTGCAACTTCGCCCTTGGCTGGGGTCAGGATCCGCACATTCCGGTTCTGATGGCCTGCTGTGTTGCAGTAATCGTAGGTAAAGTCTGCCACTTTACTTTCGCAGATATGCTGGCTGGCGCTTTAAATGCGGTAAGCCAGTCTCTGGAAGCAATCATCATCATTCTCTGCGTAGGATGTCTGATCGGTTCCTTCGAATGGGCAGGAACAATTCCGGCTGTTGTATATTATGGTCTGAAACTAATCAGCCCTAGCCTGTTCCTTCCGCTGGCATGTATTTTATGTGCCGCTGTAGGTATTGCAATCGGTTCCGCGTGGACTGTTACTGCAACTCTGGGTATCGCGTTTATGGCAATCGGTACAACAATGGGTCTGAATCCGGCTCTGGTTGCTGGTATGATCCTGTCCGGTGCTTGTTGCGGAGATAAATTTTCCCCGCTGTCTGACTCGACAAATCTGGCTGCAGGTTCTGCGCAGACCGGACTGTTTGACCATGTAAGAGCCATGGTTACGACGACTTTCCCAAGCCTTGTGATTGCTATCATCATTTATACTATCATTTCTTTAAAAGGATCTGCTGAATACGATCCGGAACTGGCTGATGGACTTTCTCAGGCGATCATTAATCACTATGATTACATGAGCCCGATCCTGCTGCTTCCTCTGATTGCGATTGTGGTAGTAGCACTTTTAAAGCTTCCTGCACTGGCAGGCGTTTTGATCGTATCCGCTGTCGGCTGCGTTTTCGCTGTGATTTTCCAGGGAGCTACCTTCTCTGACTGCATCACGATGACTCACTATGGATATTCTGCAGAAACAGAAAATGAACTTTGCGACACACTGGTGAACAAAGGCGGCATGAACGCTATGCTGTGGACAAATAACCTGGTAATTGTTGCCGTTGCTTTCGGCGGAATCCTGCAGACTATCGGTGCTGTAGAGTCTCTGCTTGGAAGCATGATCAAGAAAGTAAAAACTCCGTTCCAGCTGATTGCTGTTACCATCATAACTTCAATCTTCTGTATTACGACAATGTGTGACCAGTATCTGGGACTGATCATTCCTGCCAGCATGTATAAAGACAAATTCGACGAAATGGGTCTTTCCAGAAATATGCTGTCCAGAACATTGGAGGACGGCGGTACTCTCTGGTCACCTCTGGTTCCGTGGTCATCCTGTGGTGCTTACCACTCCAGTATTTTAGGTGTGCCGACTTTATCTTATATCCCATACACGTTCATGAACCTGATCAACCCGATCTTCGCCCTCGTAACGGCTGCTTTCGGACTGAACATTATGTATGCGGACGGAACCAGAACCAATATCTTCGGCAAGCTTGTACAGGGATCTGTTGCCGGTGCTCCTAAGGAAGCGCACGAAAAAGCCCTTGCCGCACTTGCTGAAATCAGAAAGAACGAAAAATAGGATTTGCATACAATTTAAAAAAATGACAAACGACAAAGGTGTGAATCGAAATCTCAGGTTTCAAAAGCTTCGATTCACACCTGCCGTTCATTTCTGTGCGGCGCATTGCAAGGCATGCTTGTCGTTATTCCGAAAATATCACAAAACGGTATTTACTATATTATAAAAAAGGAAGGACTTTTACTATGGAATATAAAGGAATTATCAAGCAAAGAGAAAACTGGATGACCGCTGTGCTTTTCATCGCATCTGTTTTTCTTCTGGTGCGAGAATTTATGACCGGGCAATATATTTATATTCCGCTGGTCCTTTTGGTCATGGTTGCCTGCTTCTTTGAAAAAGAGCATGTTGTTTCAGAGGAAGGTGTCGATATTAAATACATCATCTTCAAAAAAATCGTCAGACATAATTACTGGCGGTGGAATGAGATCACAACCATCCATCCGGACTATAAAAAAGCCCGTCCTAATGTTATGATCCACATTGGTAAAGATGTGGTTACCAGAACCTTCACAATGAAGCCATCGCAATGCCGCGGAGTCATTGACCTCGCCCGCCGGATGAATCCATCCATTTATATCGATGACATCACTGCAGAAGAGCAGGAAGCGCGGGAGCAGGAAATCCTGCACCGGCAGGAAGTTGCCAAAGCCCAGCGTACCGCTGCTCTGAGAAGAAAAAAGAAAAATTAGCCCTGCCGCATTTTTGCCTGCACTTCGTTTGGCAATCAATGGGTCAGGGCTTCTGCCATAGTTAGCCTATGTCAAGATTTTCTGCACATCCACGTACCCCGAGATCTGTATAATCTTCATAGTACTGGATTGCACCAAATTTAAGAGGATCACTCATTTAAGCGAGGAAAAATACTTCAGGGTTCTCACAAGCTGACATGTGTAGCTCATCTCGTTATCGTACCAAGCTACTATTCTTACCTCAAAAATGTGAGTTCCGCATTGCTGTGCCAAGGTCTGAGTGGCATCAAAAAGGGATCCGTAGCTCATTCCTATTATATCCGACGATACTAACTCCTCTTCCGTATATCCGAAGGATTCCGATGCCGCTGCCTTCATTGCTTCATTGATTCCTTCCACCGAAACAGAATCCGTCATATCCTTTAATGTCGCGTCCAAAATGGTAATGGATCCCGACGGTACGGGTACTCTCTGTGCTGAGCCGATAAGTTTTCCTGCAAGCTCGGGTATTACTAACCCTATAGCCTTAGCCGCTCCCGTCGAATTAGGCACTATGTTTACGGCTCCTGCTCTCGCCCTTCTCAGATCTCCTTTTCGGTGAGGTCCATCAAGGAGCATCTGATCTCCCGTATAGGCATGAATGGTAGTCATAAAGCCGGTACGCACTTCTCTGTATTCGTTTAAAGCCTTTGCCATAGGTGCCAGACAGTTGGTGGTGCAGGAAGCTCCGGAAATGATGTTGTCCTCAGCCTTAAGAATTTCGTGGTTTACACCGTATACGATGGTAGGCAGATCGTTTCCTGCAGGAGCCGAAATAAGCACCTTCTTTGCTCCGGCGTCGATATGTGCCTGTGCTTTTTCTTTTGATGTATAAAATCCGGTACATTCAAGAACTACGTCTATACCAAGCTCTCCCCAAGGAAGGCAGTGAGCG
>CAKQVC010000069.1 GCA_934277655.1 uncultured Clostridia bacterium | reverse complement strand
CCTCCCACATATGTGCGTACATATTGTTCCGGGCTGCAAGCTGGTTGTGGGTTCCGCTCTCAACAATTTTTCCTTCTTTCATTACACAAATACGATCAGCATCTGCCACAGAAGAAAGGCGATGTGCTATCATGATAACGGTCTTGCCCTGGGAAAGCTGTGAAAATGCAGCTTGTACCTTCGCTTCGTTATCCGGGTCCGCAAAGGCGGTTGCTTCGTCTAAGATCAGGATCGGTGCATTTTTGAGCATAGCTCTGGCTATCGAAAGCCGCTGTGCCTCGCCTCCGGACACATACGTTCCCTTGCTGCCGATCACAGTGTCAATACCCTGCGGCATCTTTTCAATAATATCCATGCATTGAGCATTTTTCAGAGCTTCCATGACCTCTTCGCGAGTCGCATTCTTGCGACCCATCCGGACATTTTCAAAAATCGATGTTTTAAGCAGCTTACTGTCCTGGAACACGAAAGAAACCGTATCCATAAGTTTTGCGGAGGCAATCTCTTTCACGTCAATTCCGCCGATTTTCACACTACCGGAAGTCACATCAAAAAATCTTGCCGTCAGGCTTGCCAGTGTCGTCTTACCACCGCCGGAAGGGCCGACAAACGCCACATGCTCGCCTTCTTTTATATGAAGGTCGATATCATGGAGTGCATTTTTTGATCCGCTTTCATAACGGAAAGTTACATGCTCAAAGGTTATATCATAATGCTTCGGCTGCTGCGGTGCATCCGTTTCTGGCAGAGGACTTTGCGAAAGAACGGCATCTATCCTTGTCATGGCATCTTCCATAATCATTTTTTCCTCGCTGGAAAACATAATCTTATTGAGTGTAATGGTAATGATCGGTGTGATGATAATATAGAACAACAGGTTCAACAAATAATTACTGCTGACACCATCCATGCCTCCACGGATCACAAATAAGGTCGCTGCGATCAAAACTGCAAACACACCGTTAATAATGGTCGTATAGGCAACCATAGGGATTCTCATATCTTTTGTATAAGAAATCGTCCACGTCTCATAATTGTCGATCGCATCTTTGAAGCGTTTAAAGGAAAATACAGACTGTCCGAAAGCCTTGACTACCGGAATGCCGCGAACGTATTCTACCGCCTCAGAGGACATGATCTCCAGAGAATTCTGATATTCCTTCATCTTCATCTGCATTTTTTTACCCATCATGCTTCCCATAATAAAGAAAGCAATGAGAACCGGAATCAGGCTGAGCAGTCCCAGCTTCCAGTCAAAAGCCAGGAGCAGTACCACAAGGCCGACAGGGGTTGCAATGGCCCCCGCTCTGTCAGGCAGTTGATGTGCCAGATAGGTTTCCGTCGCTTCGCTGGATTCATTGACGATCTTTCGGATTTTTCCGCTTCCCTCAACATCCATAAAGCCCAGAGGCAGTTTCACGATATGTTCCATTAATGTGGCTCTTAAATTAGCCTGCACCCGGAACGCTGCAATATGGGAGCACATCAAGGCACAGATATAGATAAACATGGACAGTGCCGCAAATCCCACTGCTGTCCATCCGTATCCACTGATATCCGCCGCCTCACTGTACTCCGGTGCTGCCGCAAGCACCGCTTGGATGATACGCCAAATATAATAGAACGGCACCAGTGCCAGCCACGCGCTGGCAGCTGAAAGCCCCCAAGATAACATCGTCAAATACTTGTACCCGCCCGCAAAATCAAAAATACGATGCAAAGCATTTTGCTTTTTCATATTTTATCCACTTCTCCTTCCTATTACAATATATTTATGGTTAATGTCCCTTACAGTCAGTAAGGAATTATCCTTCTTGTTGCTTTTCATATCCAATTTAATATCCAAACTGCTGTAGGAAACGCTCCCGATGCGGTGCATTCAGCGGATACAGTTCTTTCAGCGTACCTTCCTCCATGTGGAAAACATGGGTGCAGCAATCTGCGATCAACTCCGAATCATGGGTAATTACAAAGATCATGTCGTTTTCTTTCCGCAGCCGTTTCAACAAATCCGCCGTCTGCTGCATATGTCGGTAGTCCAGTCCGCTGGTCGGTTCGTCGAAGATCAGGATCGACTTTCCTGCCAGCGTTGCCGAAGCAATGGCGGTCCGCTGCTTCTGACCGCCGGAAAGAGACATCGGATGCCGCTGCAAAAGCTCGGTCAAGTCAAGTTCCGCTACGACCTGCTGCACCTGGTCTTGATGTTCCTCTGCCATTCCCAGCTGGATTTCATCCTCCACACTTTCAGAAAAGAGCTGATGATTCACGTCCTGCATTACCATATAGCTCCGTTTTAACATTGCTTTTGCGTTCAAAGCTTCTCCATCGATGATGGTTCTGCCTTTGAATTTCTTTTCCAGTCCGCACAGGCAGCGAAGAAATGTGGACTTGCCTGCGCCGTTATGTCCGGTTACCGCAAGAATGCTGCCTGCCGGCAGACTTACATGATCCATATGTAGCGCTTCCCGTCTGCTCCCCTCTCCGCTGCGATAGGAGAAAGTATAGTCTTTCAATTCAATGCTTCGACCTTCATTCTGCTCGCAAAATCCAGGCAGTTCTACTTCTTCCGGCAGGCTGATATCTGCCATCGAAAGGCTTCGCAGTCCCAGTTCTCGGAGTTTTTCTGCACTGAACCGGCAAAATTCGTTCATCGGCATGTCAAACGCAATACGCCCTTCTTTCATATAAATCACACGGTCACAGATTTCTTTAAGCCAATAGAGGCGATGCTCTGCGACAACAATCGTTTTACCCTGTTTCTTCCAGGCATGCAGTGCTTCTCGCAACTCATCAATCGCATCCATATCCAGATTGGATGTCGGCTCATCCAGCACCATCACTTCCGGCCCCATGGCTGCCACCGAGCCACAGGCAATTTTTTGCCGCTCCCCGCCGGAAAGGTGGAAAATATTCCGACCCATAAGTTTTTCGAGGTGCAGGTCTTTTTCTGCCTGCGCTATACGCTGTAACACCTCCGCTTCCGGCATACCCAAATTTTCACATCCAAAAGCAACCTCACTGGTCGTGTCCAGACAGAAAAACTGGCTGCGCGGATTTTGGAAAACGCTTCCAACATGGGCAGAAATGGTATAGAGTTCTTCTTCTGTTGTTTTCAGTCCGCAGACCGTTGTACTACCGCTCAGCTTGCCCTCATAAAAGTGGGGGATCAGCCCGTTCAGCAGGCGGGTCACGGTTGTCTTGCCGCAGCCAGACTCTCCGCAAAGCAGTACGCACTCGCCCTGATGAATGGTCAGCTCAAGATCGTGCAGTGCACACTTCTCCGCATTCTGATAACAGAAATTCAAATTTTCAATGTAAACGAGCCCATTCTTATGTATGATTCCGTTCTTTTCATGCATCACACGGCACCTCCTGAAACAAATACCATCCCTGTCAGCTCTAAGATCCACAGCACATACGGGATCAGGCACAGCAGCAGGAACACCACGTCCTGCACATGGAAACCGATCTTGCACACGTTAGTACGGTGTACTTCACCGCCCAAGCCTCTGGTAATGGCCGCCGCATTGAGTTCCTCGCCGATCTTGGCAGAGCAGACCATCAGCGGCACGATCCGATATTCGATCATTTTTCCTGCGTTCTTTCCCATGAGGCGGATATCCCGCATCCGCATCGCTGCGTTGATCGAAGCAAATTCATCGGCAACAGTCGGGAAAAAGCGGAACATAACGCACAGGGGAATCGAAATTTTTTCCGAAACGTGCATCCGTGACATGGCCGCCGAAAACTCACTGACCGTCGTGGTTTCGATCAGATACGCACCCGCCATGATGCTAGGATAAAAGCGCGAGAGGATGCCGCAGACCGCCAGGATCAAAAAGTTTGCCAGCCCTTCGGTGCGCGATCCCAGATACCAGAACGCAGTATAGGATACGGTATAGATAACTGCAAAAGTCAAAGCAGTCCGCCATCTCCCTGCTGTCAGAAACATCAAAAACGGCAACGCACAGAAGCATGGCAGATAGGCGGTAAAGATATCGCCCCCTGCACCGCCCAGCACAAAAATCGCGATCGTCATCAACACGACCATCTTCGTACGCGGATCCAGCACGATGCCGCGGTTTTCCACATCTGCCTGTAAAAGATTGGTCTGCATTACGCAATCCCTGCCTTTACAAAGTGCTTTTTCAGCAGTGCTTTCCCGATCTGTGCCCCAATTACCCCGCATACAAAGCAGGCTACGAACAGGAACGGTGCCATCCAAGTGTTTTCCATGATTTCAGTCAGGCTTGTAATGTATTCCTCACCGAAGCTTTGTCTGGTCTGGAAATAGGCTTCCGCATTCATGAACAGCGGTACGAAATTCCCAAAGATAGTAAAGTTAAACACACCGCAGCACAGCACAGTTTTTTTACTGCTCTTGTAGTTACCGCTCTTTGCGATCAGATCTGCCAGGAAACCGAATACGATACCGAACAGGAATGGCCAGTATCCCATGCCCGTAACCCACAGGAACAGACCGACGATCATCGCATAAATCGTTACCATGCCGAATTTATTAACCTTGGTCATAAAGAGCATCATCGGAATTCCTCCGATCAACGGTACGATCACGCACAACAGCGGCATCATGATCGGAATGAAACCCAACATGGCAACTGCAGTCATGATGACACAGTAAATTGCCGCATAAATACCGATGTTGATCAAATCTTTTCCTTTTAACTTTGCATTGTCCTTCATTGCTTTTACCTTCCTTTGCTGGTTTGAATTCTGTCTGTTATATAACCTGCCTCCATGGATTTTCCTGCAATGCCAGAAAGCCTCGCCCCGAATGTTTCAGAATTTTTAGCTTTCTTTTGGTTAGCTTCAACTAACCAAACCATGCACACCCGGGAAAATATTTCATCCGAGTTCTATCACTCGCCAGAGGCTCCTGTGTCTCAATGATGAGTTCTGTGCTTCGTCAATAGACCCTATGCTTCGTTAACAGCAAAAGAGTCAGCCGGTTAGCCAACGCTAGTCAACTTCCTTGTCTCGTTAATATCCACATAACAAGAGGGTTTGTTGATTAGCCGACGCTAACCAACCATTCAAAATTCAGGCAGTCAAGCCACACCCTTCTTTGCGTGATCTGCTGCCCGATGATTTAGCCACTCTGTCCTGCCGCAATTTCTAATACAGCGATTCCAGCCCTGCCTCCAGTTTCTCTCATGCTTTGCTTTACATCAGAAAGCACTGCTGAAGATCGTATTCCATCCCGCTGCATGATATTTTCTCAGCATGTCTGCATATTTCAGTGCATTTTCTTTGCTCATGCGGTGTCGGATGATCTCAAAGAAACTTTCAAACAACGAGGTTACCATGATGTGAACAAATTCCTCACTGATCAGCTCCCTGCTCTTGGCTGGCAGCTTGATGACATCCATGTACTTGTATGTATACTCTGTTTCAATGCGAATCATCTCTTCGATGAAATTCTGGTACCTGGTACCATAGGAACTGTCAACCAAAAGCTGCATTTCGTCAAAATGTTCATACATGTAGTCGATGATCTCTGCCATGCCCGCCGAAACGGTAGTCTCCATTTTCTCTGGTTGTACCGTTTCATCCATTGCATGAAAGTCTGACTGGATTTCCTCGAAACGGCGAAGAATATGGTCTGCTGTCGGTTCCACGATTGCACCGAACAAGCCTTCCTTCCCGCCGAAGCGAGAATAAATAGATCCCGTCGTTGTTCCTGCTTTCGATGCAATCGTCCGCAGAGACGCCTCGCCAAAGCCTTTTTCTAAAAATTCTGCTTTCGCACATGCCAGAATTTTTTCAGATACGCCTTCAATTTGTTTTGTCATAGCAATTCTTTGTTTATAACAGTGTTATATAACGATGTTATAAATATAGCCCTTTCTTACATAAATGTCAAGTCTTTTGTGTTAATTCCGTGAACATTTTTCTGCGTCGATAGCTAGAACCAGCATCAGCGCACTAAGTCCGTCCGCTGGATCCTGCACATCAATCACGTAGGTATCTGTCAGGTGGAACAGCTCCTTGGACACCGTTGCGATAACGTTTCCGGCTCGATCAAACACGGAATAATCCCATTCAAAGAAATCCCCCTTCACATACCAACCTTTAAAATCAATATTGTACTGCGGTTTAAAAAACGTAAATTCCTTGTTCAGGCAGCCTGCATAAGTATCTCCCACATAGAGTTCAAACTTCGGCAAAAGTGTCAGCACACGTTGCTGCACCATACCAGCCTCCCGCCCGGTGCTGTCGTAAATCTTGAGTTTATGCCCCCAGGCCAGTTGACCCTCCACTGTGTAGACGGTATCACCTGCCTCGTTGTAAATATCGTAGCTGTCGAACCACGAAAAAAATCTCTGCTTGAATAATAATTTCATTTTCAGTCCCCCTTTTGCTTTATCTTATACTACCATCCAAATCACATCCAGCATGCGATTTGGAACTGCCGGATAAGATGCGGCAGTTTTCCAACTGCTTTCTCCAGCGTTCCTTGCTTGCCTGATTTTTATCTAAAGTATATCATTTTTTTGTAAAAGGGTAAAGGCGAAAAGTATGCTCCCGACCTGCCCGTTATACTAAAAAACAGAGAGCCTCCGCAGAAGCTCCCTGTCCTTATATTCTTTTATTTATTTTTCCGGCATAATCACTGCAATCCGATTCTCGCTTTCATGCCCTATTTATATGCATAGTACAGATAGTTCGCAATATCTGCACGTGTGCAGGCATCATCTCCGCCGAAGCGGTTATTTCCGCTGTTCTTGACGATACCCTTTTCTTCCGCCCAGGCAACCGCATCAGCGTAGAATACCTGTGAGTTAAAGTCCGTAAAGCTGCTCGTTTTCTTTGCCTTCGGAGAACCAGCACTCAGCCATACATAGTACAGTGCATAGCCTTTCGGGCAGACATCCTTGCCATAGAAAAGTCCGTAATCGATGATATCCTGTTTCTTTGCCCACAGTACAGCCTTGTAGTAAGGATCGGTACTCTTGACATCTGGGAACCAGTTCTTGATCTTCACTGTCGGAGAGCCGTTAGCACGATACAGATAAATGAACACATCGCCGCGCGTGCAGGCAGTTTTCGGTGCAAACTGCGACTTGTTGATTCCGGTCATGATCTTCTTCTTGGTAACCCAGGTAACTGCCTTCTTATCTGCAGAGGATACATCTGAATAAGTGCCGCTGCTTGTAGTCGTTGAAGATTTCACCGTGATCTTAATCGTCTTGCTACTGTTCAGCTTGATCGTATAGCCACCCTTGACCTTCTTCATATAGGCAGTATCCAGCGGAACATAAGACTTCACCCCTGCTGTATCCGTACAGATCAGATACTCGTTCATCATCGCATCCACCGTGCTGAATGTTTTCTTTCCGGAACTGGTTGTCCAGGACTTTATCTTGTTCTTTGACTTGGCAAAGATCTGCACTGCGTGCTTCTGATAAGTTCCGACTCCCATATAATGAAATCCGTTTCTTAAAATATTAGCTTTATGCGCTTTACTGTTCATCCAGCCATTCATTGCAATTTCTGCTGTAACGTCCTGCGTACATTTGAACAGATTTTCTCCGCATCCCTGATACTTGAAAGACGACGGAATCGCTGTCTGATAACTGGTTCCATTCGGTCTGGTATGTGCCGGTTTCGTATTGTAAGTCTCTTCTGCCGCACGGGTATCACACGCCTTCTGCAGTGCTGCAGGCATCGTCAGAAGCGTCAGTCCTTTTTTATGACGCTCGATATTTGTCTCACGCAGAATCTTCCATTCCTTGCTGTTGATCGAAATTGCTTTTACCGGCAGTTTCTGCCCCAGCATCGGAATGACCATGTGCTGACGAAGTTCCTTACTCTGACCGTTCAGCGAAACCTCCAGATAACCGGTGATCGCACCTTCCTTATCCGTTGTCGCATCTACCTTATAGAACTCTTTCCATTTGGCCGAAGAACCGTTCCGGGCTGCCGCCTTTGCCGCCTTTAGCAGTTCCTGCTTGGTCGTGTCATTGCTGACAGAAACCTTGTCCATTGCCTGTCCCATCGCTCTCCAGTCTGCGGTAAGCTCCGCAGAAATCTCTTGATTACTGCTTGCCACAAGTTTCGGAATTTTAGCTACAAAAGGTCCTGCATCTTCGTCCGGTACCAACGTGCCGTCAATCGTGATATAAAACTGGATCTGCCCATCTTTCTCTGTCGTAGCGGCCTCAAAGTTTTGTCTGTATACTTCTATCTCACTGCTCTTCATGTCGTCAGGAAGCAGATCATATACGAAAAACATCAGATCGCCGTCGGAAGTTGTCTGCTCTGCCTTATAGCTGTTTAAAGCCGTCCGGACCGCATTCTCGACTGATGACAGGTTGCTTGCCGCCCATGAAGTTATCGTGCTTCCAATGCACATTGTAAACATGATTGTGACCATTAGTGCGATTGTTGCCAATTTGCGTTTCATGTTGTTACCTCATCCTAAATTTTAATATATAATGCACTTTCATAATTTATTATAATTTAAACATTGATGTTCAAGTCAAGCCTTTTTTTCACTCCTCGCAAAATCTGTACTCGCAGTGTTTTTCTTGTCGTAGTTGTGCTTTGAAGCAGGTTTTAGCTTTAGCTGCAGTCCCGGTGGCAGTTTCTTGCTTTAGCCAGTGACCCCGGTAACCCGGGAGAAGAACCTTTTTCGTCGGGCGTTACATTCTTTGAGAAAGGCAGCTTTTGATGTCATCCTCTGCATTGCTGGTCAGTCGCAGATTGAAAGTGTCTACTAAATATTGTAG
>CAKQVC010000068.1 GCA_934277655.1 uncultured Clostridia bacterium | reverse complement strand
GGCATAGACTACAAACTGTTTTTTCAATGTGCGCTGGCATGTCTTGCTGCAATTCCTATCATTTACAAGCTTCTGGACGCTTATCAGAAAGAAAGGATTGAAGCCTTTCTGCATCCTAATAACCTGAGTCTTTCCGGCAACTATCAAGTATGGCAGTCAAAAGTAGCTATCGGTTCCGGTGGATTTACCGGAAAAGGGCTGTTCCACGGAACGCAGAAAAATCTGGATTTCATTCCGGTACAGCAGTCAGATTTCATCTTTTCGGTTGTAGTCGAAGAGCTGGGATTCATCGGAGGTGCTGCCGTTATACTGATTTATGGTTTCCTGCTGATCCGCCTGACCAGGATCATCCGTGATTCCGTTGATCTTTATGGTGCTTTGATTGTAATTGGCTTCCTTGGAATGTTCCTGTTCCAGATTTTCGAAAACATTGCCATGACAATGGGACTTATGCCGGTTACCGGTATTACGCTGCCGTTCCTTTCCGGCGGCGGCACCTCTGTTATCGCCAGCATGATCTCTGTGGCAGTCATCATCAATGTCGGCGTCAACAGCAAGGCGATCAACTTCTAACCGAAAGCCTGGTTGCTCTTTTACCGGCTGTACATATCCAGCACTGCCTGACCAAAGTATTTACACAAAAAAAACAAAACGCTGTCTCATGGAACATCTCCAATGTATCAGATGCCCCTGAGAAACAGCGTTTTTTATTGCTTATTTCTTTTGTTTTCAACCTGTTTGCAGCTGCATCAGCCATTGTCTGTCGGCGGATGTCTTTCTTTTCCTGGCTTATCGTATGTTCCTGATCAAAGCTCCATTACCACACCTATGAAAACCGGAATACCGGTTTCGTCATCTACGATCGCATAGAAAAACGGCCGGTTTAAAAACACCTGTTTTTCAACCAGTGATGTACTGTACATCGTCTCTACGGATGTAACAGCAGCCGCACGGGTTCCTTCTGTATCGGTTTCAATAAATGTCTTATGCTTAACCTGAGAAACGTAAAGATTTCCGTCTTTATACGATGCCATGGCGTTTAAGTCTGCTGCATCTTGATCAAACAGATCAGTGATCCCCATAGATTTTAGACTTTCTTCCAGATTCATGCTGCACTGGTTCTTGAATTTCGGAAGCCCGGTTTTGACCGGCTCTTTTTTCTTATCTGCGAGCAGCTTCGCAAAACTCTCTCCATCCAGAGTTTTCACAAAGTCTGTCATTTTCATACCATCTTTCGGCAGAAGAGCAACAAAGCTGTAGCCACCTTTATATGGCTTGACAAAGCCTGTCGCATTGCTGTTTTCCAGATACAAGTTTTCTGTATCATACATCATATCAGCCTTTTGGATTCTTCCGCTTTCTGTGGTAAAGTCCGCCTTTCTCACATCATTGCTCTCATACTTACGCTTCCACTTACCATCGAAAGTCAGTGCATTTATCAGATACATCATGCTCTCTTTTTTTATGGAATTTTTGCCGACAATAGTCTTGATCCTGTTTTTTGTCTTAACCTTGCACCATTTATTGATATCCCCCGCTGTTTTCGTGTTAAAGGCTGCCTTATAGATGTCTGCATTGAAGAATTTCTGCGCCGCCAGCACATAGTCGTTCTTTACTTCCAGTTTATCTGTATCCCGGTACCAGATTGAATTTGCCGTCCGGACATTCGTACTTTTTCCTTTATGATTCAGGATTTCCGCCAGATTTTCTCTTGCATAAAGCAGCTCCGTTCCTACAGCATCCTCAATCTGAGCGGCTGTTTTACCATCAGCACCTTCTTCCACCATCAACATGGCTGTCAGCACCGATGCCGGTGACATCACAAAGCTTTTTTCAGATGCATCTCCGCTCTGTGCATAAGTCCTTCGGAACAGTTCTGTGGAAAATCTTATCGCACAATCTTCCCATCCGGTCGGACATCCCGGCTCTCTGGTTTTCCCGATCTTGTCATTTCTGCAATCGCCTGCAGTTGGCTTTACCTTTGTTGTACCTTTGGAAAACACGAGTTTTGTGGTTTTCGTGCTTTTCGAAGAAATCTGAGCTGCATCAGCGGAAGCACAGGCGCACATGGATAGCACCAGGCTCAATATCAGTCCCGCACTGAGCAGTTTCTTTTTGAAATTCTTTTTTTCAATCATATTTGATACCTCCTTATTTTTATATGTGATATTTCGGCAAAACACTTTGCCTGCCGTCGCATACCCATACGCAGCAGGTATGCATGAATTTTTTCATTTCACTTTACTCTGCCCTATTCATCTAAAAAGTACCATACAATGTTTTGCAGATCATCCTCAGCTAAAGCATTGTTACTCTGTGGATCATATAAAACAAACAATATCTTTTTCGTATAGTCTGATTCCGGCTCCGCATCTCCCAGGCGTCTCCATACGGTGTTTTTCTTTTTCGCAAGCCTCAGTATTTTTTCCAGGATACCCTGCATATCTTCATCAGCAATTTCGATCCGGCTGCCATCTTTATTTATCTGGATCATATGTGCCGGCATTTTCTGTGCTATGCTTTCATCGGAATCTGCTCCCGAACTTTCGTCTACAGTCGTCTGATCGCCGCTTTGCTGACTTGTTGTATGGCTGGTATCTACATCCTGGCTGCGATGGTTATCGTCTGACGTCTTGCTGTCTGATGAACCTGTACCGGACTTTTTAGTATCCGCTTTCCCACTGACTTTTCTAGCGTTTGTTTTCGCTTCATACAAAGTTTCTGTGTTATCACGGGCGTCTTTGCTACTATAGCCTAAAATGCTGTTTCCTCCTGAATTTGAGTCTTCGGTAGTATCGTTCAGACTACTGTCTGCAGTCTTCTTATTTTTGGACGTTCCACTCTCTGCTATATCTTCACTGTGCATAGTATCTTCGTCATTCTCATCCTCGCTGTACATCTGCACGCATTCACTGTCCCTCAAAGCGATCTGCTCCTGACACAAGGCTTTCTCCGTGCCGGTGCTGCTTTGGGAAGAGAAATTGCCAGTAAAGCCTGCAACGCCAAATACCAATATCAGACATGCAGCCAGCGACATACCTCCAGCTGAAAGTCTTCGGATTCTTTTTCGTTTCTGTGCTTCATTCTGCTTTACCTCTTCACTTTTTCTGTAAATATCGTCTATAAATTGTTCTCTGGATTTCAAATTAAAAGCCCTCCTCTTCAAGAACCATTTTCAATGCCTTTTTCCCCCGGTACACAAGATTTTCCACCTGTTTTCGCGTCTTTTTCATGATCTTTCCTGCTTCATCGTAAGACATTTCTTCCAGATAAACCAGATGGAGTGCCACCTTATAGTCTTCCTTTATGCTCTCCATTGCGTCTGCCAATTTCCGCTGTTCATCACTTTTTAAAACAGCTTCTTCAACGGTCGCAGCTTCCGCCAGATTCTCCGCCGCATCAAGCGAAACGATATTCAGCCTGCTGTGGTGTCTGATCCAGTCTACTGCCTTGTTTCTCGCAATCGCAAAAAGATAAGTCTTCAGGGAGCTTTTTCCCTTGAATCGGTCTGGGTGGACAAGCACCTCTACGAAAACGTCTTCTGCCAGATCTTCTGCTGTATCCAGATTGTTTATAAATCGATGAAGAAAGAAAATCAGGTTTTCCCGATACAGATCTATGATTTCTTCAAATGCGTCCTGATCTCCGTTAAGGAACCGTTGATAGATTGCTGCAGCGTTATCCATTCCGTCCCTCCTGTTTCCCTTTTCATTACTTTTGTCGCTTGCTATCATAAAAATACTCATATTTTTTCCATTAATTTTAATTTTCTTTTTTCTGTATCCCGTTTCACTTGCATACGTAGCCGCTGAATAGCTGACATGCAAGAAATTCCTGTCTTCTACAGAATACCTTGTTCTTACCGCAGGGTCAACCATCATTTTTCTCTTGCTCATCTGCAGCAGATTGAATATAATAAAAGATGCAGGGCAGAAGCTATCATTATGCCGCTGTTTCGATGGATTTCGAAAGCAATTTTATCATGTCCAGCGATATGTTTTCAGGAAGGAGTACAATTCTTATGAATATAAAAAAAGAGTCTGCAGGAAGCACGCAGATTCCAAAAAACTCACAGACACCCAACGAAGCACTAATGCCAAAAAAAAAGAAAAAAAACGGGAGCAAAGGTTTTGCGAAGCCTGACGCATTCCTCTACTATCTGGCAGGATTGATTGTGCGTCCGTTTTTAAAGTTCAAGTTAAAAACAACCTACGACCTTACTGCCATCAAGGATATCAGTGGACCTGCACTGGTGGTCTGCCCCCATGTTTCCAATATCGACTTTTTACTGGTTGCGATTGCGTTGATGCCACATCGCCCGACTTTCGTGGTCAGCTACCATTTTATGACTCATCCGAAACTACGGAAACTGCTTGAACGCATGCATGTCATTCCTAAAAAAATGTTTTGCCCGGACATCAAAACCATCATAAACATTATGCGTGCAAAAGAATCCGGTAACATTATCGTGCTGTTTCCTGAAGGTCGCCTGACCTGCTTCGGTCATTCCCTCTGGGTCACAGAAGGTACTGCCGAACTGGTCAAGAAGCTGGCAGTCAACGTTTATACCATATCGGAAGATGGGGCTTATAAAACCTTCCCTAAATGGGGTATTTCCGGTTTCCGCCCCGGCAAAATTCATGTCCGCAGCGGTAAGCTTCTGGATGCAGCCCAGATTGAGACGATGTCAGTCACAGAAATCAACAATGTACTGGAGTCTGCGATCCTCCATGATGAGGATCTTCTGTTTCAGGACATTGCCTATCACTGTGACTCCCCTGCAAAAGGGCTGGATGGGATTTTATACAAATGTCCTGTCTGCAAAGAGGAGTTTAAAATGGAGACCGACGACCATTTCATCCGCTGCGAAGCCTGTGGATTTTCGGCAGAACTGGATGAAAAATATCAGCTTCACGGCGGTCCGTTTGCACATATCAATGACTGGTACTTCTGGCAGGAAGCACAGCTCGATCTGGACAGTCCTTTAAAAAGCGAAACGATCCTCGCCGCTGTCAACGATGAGGGTAACATGGATGTGAATGCCGGAAATGGCACAGTCACAATGGACAGGGATTCAATCACATTCGAAGGAACATGCTGGGGCAAACCGCTGTCTTTCACAGAGAAAACAGAAACAGTCAAAGCCTTTCCTGCTTCCGTGAATAAGCATTTTGATATTTACCACAAGAAAGTTTTATATAACATGCATCTGAAACCGGATTCCCGCATGGTCATCAAGTGGGTAATCTATCTGGATAAACTGACCAAAGAACGTGCTGCAGAAATAAAGGTAGCAGAAACTAACACCGCAGAAACGAATGCTCCGGAAACGAACGTTGGGAAAACGAAAACCTCAGAACCCCTTTAGAAATGCTCTCGGAGAATTTCCTATTAACTTAACCTTACCAATGACATTTGTTTCTGTGAATACAGCTTCCATTGGCTGATCCCATTCGTCAACCGGAATGGTCTCCACTTTCTGTTCTTCAAACCCTGCCGCTATAACATGGGCTTTCGTGCAGAATGGAAGGAATCTGTCATAGTATCCGGCTCCCATCCCCAGGCGGTTACCCTGCACGTCAAAAGCAGTACATGGACAAATGATCAAATCAATGTCTTCAGGACGTATTTCGACCGATTTTTCAGGATTCGGCTCTTGAATCCCATAGTGACCGGTCTCCCAGCTATTTTCTGACCGAGGATGCAGTGCAGCCATTTTCCCTTCGCCCACGCATAACGGATAAACTGCTGTCTTTCCAGCTGCTTCGATTGCATGTTCCAGTGCCGTAAGCTGCACCTCTCCTCGCACTGCTTTATAGATCATTATCGTTTGTGCTTTTAGGAAGAATTCAGAGGCAGCAATCTTTCTGCATATCTCTTCCGAGAGTTTTTCTCTTTCCTCTCCGTTCAAACGATCTCTCGCTTTGATGCCTCTGCTTCGTACGGACTGGCGGATCAGTTTCTTCGCAAAATCTCTTGTATGCTGCCTTTTTTCTTCATCCATAAAGGGAAGATTGTAATTTTTATGCCGTTCAGCCAAAAGCCCGCCATACTTTAGTCCTGAATGTTTGCAGTCACGCTTTATACCTTCTTCCCAAAGCTCCGTTCCGAATTTTTCCTTATATCCGCAAGTGCTGATGAGGGCAATCGTTTTTCCTGCCCACAAACAAGGACCTTTCTCCGCACCATAAATTTTATTCAAGGCATAAACCATTCTGTCAACCGCTGCTTTCATCGGCGCTGTACAGAACCATGAATAAATCGGCGTTGCGAGCACCAGAAGATCGCATTCTAAGATCTGATCCAGGATTGGTGTCAGATCATCCTGCCAGGCACAAGATGGATGTTCCCAATCTTTCTGACATTTTCTACATGCAATGCACGGATGGATATCCAGTCCATACAGACGGACTTCTGAGCATTCGTGTCCATGTTCCTCCATATAGCTCCGAAATTCTTCTGTCAATGCAGCAGTGTTGCCTTTTGGCCTTGGGCTCCCCTGCAAAATTAATATTTTCATAGTTTACTGTCTCCCTTCCAGCCTGCAATCTTAACCTCTTGTCAGCAGCTTTATCCTACAAACTCAAATGCTTTCAGATCCTTCGGCAGGACAAGATTCTTATCATACAGGACCAAAAAAACCTGCATATCGCAGCCTCTCAAATAGTTGCAAATGGTTTCAGCAGCAATGTGCATTGCTGCTTCTTTTGGATAACCATAAACGCCTGCCGAAATCAAAGGAAATGCAACTGTTCTGCAGTGATGTTCTGCAGCCAGTTCCAAAGACTTTTGATAGCAGGAAATAAGTTTCTGCTTTTCGTCATGATCCCCGCCCTGCCAGATCGGTCCAACAGTATGAATCACATACCTGCACGGCAGATCATAACCTTTTGTTATCTTTGCATTACCGGTTTCACATCCTCCAAGGGTTCTGCATTCTTCAAGAAGCTTCGGTCCTGCTGCGCGATGAATACAGCCATCTACGCCACCGCCCCCGAGCAAAGATTGATTCGCTGCGTTAACAATCGCATCCACATCCAATTTTGTAATATCCCCACGAATAATTTTGAATGCCATACCAATCTCCTCCTTGTTCTTTTTGATTACGCTTTTAATTTTTCACTTAATTCTTTCAAATACTTTGGAATATCAATCTGCTGCGGGCATACATTCTTGCAGGATCCACACGCAACACAATCCCAAGGTTTTTTTCCTGCTTCTTTACCTCCAATAGCCATCGAAGTATACCATGCATATCCCTCTGCGTTAAACATAATCTGATTATACTGCTCCAACATATACGGAATATCTATTTCCTTCGGGCAGTATGTTGTGCAGTATCTGCATGATGTACACGGAACCCCTCTCGTCATCTCTTTTGCTTTCGCATAGAGTCTTTCCTTCTCTGCATCGTCCATTGGTTTATTCGTCTGGAATATGTTAATGTTTTCCTTTAGCTGCTCCATTTCTGTCATACCGGAAAGGATCGTTACGACTCCCGGAATTGACTGCAGATAGCGAAAAGCTTTCTCAGCGTCTGCATCCTCCTGAATCAGAGTACCACCACGAAGTGGTTCCATTACAAGAATTGGGATATTTTTTTCAGTTAAGATTCTCACTTTTTCTTTTGCACCCTGAAAATCCCAGTCCAGCCAGTTTAATTGAATCTGGCAAAATTCGAGTACATCCTCATAATCTTCCAGGAAACGCTCAAAACATTCTGTTCCCGCGTGTACGGAGCAGCCCAGATGCTTGATTCGTCCAGCCTTTCGTTCTGATACTAAATAGTCCTTCACTCCATATTTCGGATCAAGATAGTAATCGATATTATATTCGCTTATATTGTGGAACAGATAAAAGTCAAAATATGAGGTTTGAAGCTTTTCCAACTGTTTCTCAAAAATTTCTTTTACCTTTGGGAAATTGCTTCTATCATATCCCGGAAACTTCGTTGTCAAAAAAAAGCTTTCTCTCGGATAACGTGACAATGCTTTGCCTGTAACGATTTCGGAATTACCTCCATGGTAACCCCATGCAGTGTCAAAATAGTTAATACCATTTTGATACGCATAATCAAAAAGTTCCAGTGCCTTTTCTTCATCAATATCCGTTTCCACACCATCAACAACTGGCAGCCGCATGGTCCCAAATCCCAACTGCGATACTTCCTTCCCATCAAAATTCGTATAAATCATAATAAATCTCTCCTTTGCACGCCATTTTATTTCTATTGCTCATTCTATATGTTATTTTACTACTTAAACTATACTATAAGTCAAGATAAATTTCCTAACAAAATTCCTGCTTGATAAATTTTCTGTGTATGCGTTCTACCATTCTATGACGAAATCCGCTTCATCCTCCGGACAGGCAACCGTAATTTCTGCATCATCCAGCGGTGCTTCTACAATTTCAGTTGCACTGATATTGATAATGATCTTATCGCCCTTTACACTGCTGACCATTCCTTTTTGATTACGTCCTTCATTAATTATTTTTACTCGTGTTCCTACAAATGATCTCATTTCACTGTCTTTCCTTTCGCTCCCTATTTTCTGTTTTCATCACTTTTTATTACTTTACCACCGGGATGCATCTATGAAAAAAAGCTCACTGTCTAAACAATGAGCTTCGTTTCTGGTGACTCCATCGGGAATCGAACCCGAGTTACCGCCGTGAAAGGGCGGTGTCTTGACCGCTTGACCATGGAGCCATATAAACCGGCAACGTCCTACTTTCCCAGGCAGCTTCCCACCAAGTATCATCGGCGCTAAGGAGCTTAACTTCTGTGTTC
>CAKQVC010000067.1 GCA_934277655.1 uncultured Clostridia bacterium | reverse complement strand
TTATGGAATAGAAAGAGGCTACGAAGGCCTTCTGGATGGGGATATCCGGCAGATGGACAGAAGCTCGGTAGGAGATATCCTCCATCGGGGAGGAACGATACTGAAAACAGCCAGGAGCGAAAGATTCCGCCAGCCGGAGTGGATCGACCGGGCAGCAGAGATTTTGCGTACTTTTGGGATTGAAGGACTGGTTGTGATTGGTGGAGATGGATCTCTTCACGGCGGCGAAGAACTGTCCAGACGGGGGATCAAGGTCATGGGACTTCCCGGGACCATCGATAACGACCTGAATTATACAGATTACACGATCGGGTTCGATACGGCGGTCAATACGGTACTGGATGCGATTTCCAAGATCCGGGATACATCTTCTGCTCATGACAGAACGACGGTCATTGAGGTCATGGGACGTCATTGCGGAGACATTGCTTTGTATGCAGGACTGGCAGGCGGTGCAGAATGTGTTTTGATCCCGGAAGAGCCGGTGGATGTCAACGCGGTCATCCGCAAAATCATTGAGGGCAGCAATCGTGGCAAGCTGCATAGCATTATCATAAAGGCTGAGGGAACTGAGCCGTCCAGTGAAGAACTGGTAAAGAAGATCGAGCATCTGACAGGGAAGGAAACACGGCTGGTTGTGTTATCTTATCTGCAGCGTGGAGGCAGTCCGTCGTTACGGGATCGTCTGCTTGCGACCATGTGTGCAGCCAAGGCGGTGGAACTTCTGAAGGAAGATTCGCCGAGCAAGGCGATCGGAACATCAGAGGGCAAGGTTACAGCATATGATTTATCGGAAGCACTGGATTTCCCGAAAGAAGTAGATAAAGAGATGTTTGATCTGATCGATGTGCTGAGCAGGTAAGACGATTCTGCAGTGCATTTTACGAGCCATCTTATGCGATCGCAATAGCATATCAGAATGGAGGTTGTTAGTATGGGTGATACGATTGTGTTATATAGCAGTGTCTACGGCAGCACGCAGGCATATGCGGAGCAGATCGCCGAGGCACTGGACTGCCGGGCGGTTCCGATCGATTCCTTTAAAAAAAGCGAATTCGTCAATTACACCACGGTTATTTATGGCGGTGCTGTGCAGGCAGGAGTCATCCGCGGATTCGAAAAGTTTGCGAAATGGATCAAGTCGGATCTGAAACTCCTGGAAATGGTATCCAATGGAACGATTACCGCAGAAGAAGCAAGGAAGGCAGGAACAAGCCGGAAACGGATCTTTATCTTTGCTGTAGGTATTCACGTAGACAGCGAGACGGCAAGAAAACAGCTGATCGAGATCAATTTCGATAAGAAATATCTGAAAAATTTAAAATGCTATTTTCTTCCGGGAGCATATGATCCAAGTGCTTTGAAAGGTGCAGACAAGCTTTTGATGAAAGTAGCCAGGAAGATGATCGCCGGAAAAACTGAGAGGGATCGGTCTCCAGAGGATGCTGTATTGAAAGAACGCCTGGAACATGGATGCGATCTGGTAGATATGGAAAGAATAAAACCGATCGTAGATGAAGTTCTGGAAAATGATAATTTATAAAACAAACATGGAAGATCATCGATGACAAAAATACTGCAGCAGCGGCAGAGCCTCAAGAGCCTCATAAGCTGCAAAAACTATGTTTGGACAGAAAGGCGAAAAGAAAATGAAAAAGAAACTGTTGATCGTAGTAGACTACCAGAATGATTTTGTGGCTGGCTCGCTGGGATTCCCGGGAGCTGCAGCCATCGAGGACAACATTGCTGCGAAGATCCAAGAGTATCGCGAACTGGGAGAAGTTGGACAGATTATCTTCACGATGGATACTCATGGAAAAGATTATTTAAAGACTCAGGAGGGAATCAATCTTCCGGTAGAGCACTGCATCAAAGGATTTGATGGATGGCAGCTTTATGGAAAAATCGGCACATTGCAGACAGAAGAGGATCTGGTCTTTTCCAAACCGACATTCGGATCACTGGAACTGGCTGACTATCTGAGAACTCGGGAAGATGAATACGAAAGCGTGGAGCTTGTAGGAGTGGTTACGAATATCTGTGTAATTTCCAACATGGTCATTGTCAAGGCAGCTATGCCGGAAGTTCCGATCTTTATAGACGCAGACTGTGTTGCAAGTAATGATGAAGCACTGGGTGAAGCCGCGCTGACGATAATGGAAAACCTACATGTGAAAGTTAAGAGGTAAATATGATTTATTTAAACAATGCACAGACAACCATAGCGAAATCAGAAACCATAAAGACGGCAAAGCCTGCAAGTTTCATGGAAACAAAGAAAAAGACAGCAGCTTTTTTCAGTGTCGGTGATGAACAGAAAGTATTTTTTACAGGCAGCGGCAGAGAAGCGGTAGAAATCGCACTGAGAAGCATTCTGAAGGAAGGGGATCATGTGGTTTCAACTGATCTGGAACATGAAGACGTCACATCTGTATTAGACAATCTGAAAGCTTACGGCATTGAAACGGATTATGTGAAGACTGATCATCGGGGAGTTTTAGATTATCAGGCTCTGGAACAGGCAATCCATCCGCAAACCAGGGCACTGGTAGTTACTATGGCATCCAATCTGATCGGCAACGTGACGGATATGGAAAAGGTAACGGCTATCGCAAGACGGCATGGTGTTCTGGTCATTTCAGACGGCAGACAGGCAGCCGGGGCAATGGATATCTGCTTAAAAGATCTGGGAATTGATGTGTTCTGCTTTACGGCTCATAAAAAAATGATGGGGCCGACAGGGCTGGGAGGCATCTGCCTGAAAGAAACCCTGGATGTAGATTTTCAGGATCAGACAGGACTTGAAGTCCCATTGCCTTTAGACAATGTGAGCGAAGAGATCCTGGGAAAATTCTGTGCAGCCATGGATTTTATCAAGGGAAAAGGCATTTACGGCATTTCTGTATTCCCGCACCGCCTCGCAAAACGTTTCTTCGAGAGTGTACAGTCTATGGACAAAGTAACCGTCTACGGCGATTTTGGCACCGGAATCAGAATCCCGACCGTAACCATAAAAGTAGAAGGCTTTACCGGAGAAGAAGTAAAACTCCATATGCGTAAAAACGGAATTACGGTTAAAGACGGAAACTGTGGTGCACTGCGGCTGTGCGAAGATCTGAACGTGGATCCAAAAGATATTACACGTTTCAGCTTTGGCTATTTCAATACCAGAAGAGAGGTCAACGATACGATCTGGGTTCTGATGGATCTGCTGGGGCTGGATGACCTGTATTTGCTGGCATAAACGGTAGAAAATTTAGAGGTATAAATAGTGGGACGTGACGAAACAGAAAACAAAAATCGAAGCAGACGGCAAGCATGGGTGCGAGCCGGCTGCTTCTTATTATGCCAGAGGTCAATACATGATAATGGCGCGCACAGGACACCCCTGGGCGCAGTAGCCGCAAGTCAGACAGCGGGCTTGGTCAATCTGGGCAAGTCCGTTTTTATTGTATGTAATAGCTTTAGAATGACAGATACGCAGGCAGGTACCACAGCCTTCGCAGTCCTCCTGGTTCACGTACATTTTCTTTTTCGTTACATCTGGCTGATAGCCTTTTTTCATGCTGCCCGACAGATAACTACATATATCGTCTATTTCCGATTTGTTGCCAAAACCGAGCATGACGGAGTCGATAGATTCTAAGGAAAACACATAGTCCAGGGCCTGTTGGTAGTGTCCGGTCAGATTACCGCCTCCGAAGGCTTTCATGGAAAAAACACCTTTTCCCGCATCGTGGCATTTCCTTATGGCCGCTTCCATCTCAGACCTATCTGCTGCCTGGCTTCCTTTCCGGATACCCATGGATGCATAGTTGATCAGAGGAAAGATAACATCGCAGTCCGGTTCTTCCGCCATGGATTCCGTTACATCTACATGGTGTGTCGAAATACCCATAGCTTTGATCAGACCGCTTGCTTTCGCATCTTTTAATGCCTGCCAGGCACCTTTTCGCTCTTCAAACTGACCGGTTCTGACCTCGTGAAGAAGAAAAATATCTACATAAGAAAGTCCCATTTCACGGCAAGCCTCGTTTATCGCATGCATCATGCCATCATAATCGGTGCAGAGGGATTTGGAGCAGACGACGAGAGAAGAACGTTGAAAGGATGGATTTTGGCGGAAGAATTTTTCGAGCCCTTCTTTTATATATGGATAAGTCTGATAGTACTGGGCAGTATCAATAAAATTTATGCCGCAGGTTAATGCGTGGCAGAGAATATCGGCGCCTTCTTCGATGGGCAGGTTTAACTGTCCCGGACCCATGGGCAGAATGCCGATGCCGACGGGGGTAACTTGCAGGCCGGTTTTTCCCAGTGTGATTGTGTCTGAAATCTTCTTCATGAATTCTTTACCTAAAATCCTTTCTTTTTCAATTATAATCTGATACAATAGTTTTTGTCAAATGTATGACATACTGATGAAAAAATAATCGTCTGAGCAGGAGAGGAATTTTAGGAAATGGAGCAACATCTTGAAAAGCAGGAGGGGTTTGAAACTTTCAGACATTCCTACCGTGCAGCTATTAAGGAAGTCAGAACGAAGATAGAAATTCTTAGTGAAGATTTTGCGGTGCGTCACGATTATAATCCAATCCACCACATGGAGCGCCGTCTGAAAGTACCGGAAAGTATTGAGGAAAAGCTGGAAAGATTGAAAAAGGAAGTGTCAATCGAATCTGCAAAGGAAAATATTTTTGACATTGCAGGAATTCGCGTGGTATGTAATTTCATCGATGATGTTTACGCAGTTGCAGATATGCTTACATCCCAGAGTGACGTGAAATTGATCACGGAGAAAGATTACATAAAAAATCCGAAACCTAATGGATACAGAAGTCTTCATCTGGTCATTTCGGTACCGGTATATTTACTGGACGGTATGGAAGAAGTGCCGGTGGAAGTGCAGATCCGTACGGTGGCCATGGATTTCTGGGCGAGCCTGGAGCATCAATTACGCTATAAAAAGAATAAGGATATTTCATCTAAAATTGATATTGAATTGAAAGCATGTGCGGAAGTCAGCGCAACGCTGGATAGAAGGATGCAGAAAATTTTCGAGGAATTGAACCGGATGGAATAGGTTCTATCCGGACTGGAATAAAAAAGCGGCAGCAGTTCTGCAAGGCTGCAAGGCGGCCATTTTGGAATGAAAAGACAGACAACCTAGAGAAGACAAGGTAGAAAAAAATGGATAAGAAACAGAAAACAGAAGAAAAGATCCAGCATGTGCTGGACGAAAAAATCAACAACAGACTGGCAGATCATGGCGGCAGTGCTGAGCTGACCGGGTTTGTGGATGGAGTTGCCAGCGTGAAGTTTTATGGCGCCTGCGGACATTGTGCTTCTGCAGACGATACTTTCCAGTTTATTGTAAAGAGCTCAATTCTGGAAGAAGTACCAGAAGTCAAAGATGTTGTGCTGGATGAAACAGTCAGCGAAGACCTTCTGGAAATGGCACGCAAAATCCTGAACGGGGAGTTGAAATAGGCTCAGTTTGGGAAGAGCAGCATGAAAGGCGAGGGACGAAGAAAATGAAAGTGGGAATCCGCTATTGTGGAGGATGTAATCCACGGTACGATAGAGGTGCGTATGTAAAAGCACTGTGCAGGTCGCATCCGGAATGGGAAACGGAGACTGCCCGTGAAAATGTTCCCTATCAGCTGTTACTTGTCATCGGAGGTTGTCCGAGCTGCTGTGCAGGGTATGAACAGTATACAGCAGAGCAGGTAAGAAAAATCTGGGAGCCGGGGATGGAGTAAATATCTGGATATGTGAAAAAGAACTGGGACTTTGTCGAGTTTTTCGATGAAAAAGCTGGTTCTTTTTTTATGTGCGAATGTATTTACAGTGGTAAACTAAAACTGTATATTACCATCTTATTAGCATCTAAGCTGTACAGATTCGGTATTTTTTTACTCATATAAGAGAAATCATTTTGGTAGCCGTCCTCAAAATCGTATCACCTTCTCTTATCGCTATTGTCCGTCGATGAACTCTCTGCGGTGTGCGATATTTTGAAAGTAGAGGGATTTGCAGTATTTCACAAAAACATCAAAATTTTTTCGAAAAAAATGTGTTGACAAGCAGAAAGTGGGGTAGTATATTAGTATCAGAAGTTAGCACTCGGATATGAAGAGTGCTAACAGAAGAAAAAGATGATCGTATCATATCAGATACATCATGATTGGAAAAGGAGGTTAGAGGGATGGACTTAAGCGAGCGAAAGTTAAAAGTGCTGCAGGCAATTATTTCTGATTATGTCAGGACAGCAGAACCGGTCGGATCCAGAACTCTTTCCAAGAAACCTGAGCTTGGCTACAGCCCGGCGACCATTCGAAATGAGATGGCGGATTTGGAGGAAATGGGTTATCTGACACATCCGCATACTTCGGCAGGCAGAGTTCCTTCTGATAAAGCGTACAGATTATATGTAAATGCTCTGATGGAAAAGAAGGAGTTGTCCAACGAAGAAAAAAAGATCATCGCAGAGAGACTGCGTGGGCGAGTCAATGATTTTAATAAAACCATTGAACATGCTGCCAGCGTTCTTTCGGAGATTACAAATCTTACATCATTTGCTCTGACACCCAGCCAGGATGAAGATATACTGAAGTATATCAACCTTCTTCCTGTTGATGAAGAAACCGTCATTCTGATGATCGTTTCAGAAAGCGGCAAGGTTTCCAATAAGGCAGTACGGATGACCGTTCCCTATACAGCCGAAAAGCTGAATCTGCTGGCGAAGACGATGACTTATAATTATAAAGGAAAAACCGTCAGCCAGGCATTGACCAATAACATCATTGCAAACTTCGAAACGGATCTGATTGCCATGAGCGGTCTTGCAGAAGATGTTATGCCGAATTTCATGCGGACGCTGGAAGATATGCTGAATGTCAACCTTTATATGGAAGGTCTGACCAACATCTTCGACATTCCGGAGTACAGCGATCTTTCGAAAGCCAAGAGCTTCATTGAAATGCTCAGCCAGAAAGAGGAATTGACGCGGAAACTGGTAGAAAGAGACGATGGAGTTATTGTTACCATCGGTGATGAAAACTCTGATAACAGCATGCAGGATTGCTCCTTGATTACGGCAAGCTACCATGTGGATGGCAAGCTGGTCGGTAAGATTGGTGTTATCGGGCCGACCAGAATGCGGTATGGCGAGGTAACATCCATTATTGAATATCTTACAGATAATCTAAGCAATACATTTAAATTAGAAAACGGAGGTAATGATGATGACCGAAGAAAATAAAAAAGCTGATAATGCCCAGGCAGACGAAGCTGAAAAAGAGAAAGAGGAGCAGGCATCAGAAACGAAAGAAAATTGCAGCAACGATGAGAAAAAAGAAAATCCGACTGCAAGCGAAAGTTCTGAAGATGAAGCTCTCAATACAAAGTATCTTCGACTGATGGCAGATTTCCAGAATTACAAACGAAGAACCGAAAAGGAAAAAAGTGACATTTATGCGTTCGCAAACGAGAAGATCGTTAAAGAACTGCTTGATGTAATAGATAATTTTGAAAGAGCTTTAGAAGCCGGAAACGACGGCGATAAGTTCTTAGAAGGGATGGAAATGATTTTAAAGCAACTCCAAGGGGTGCTGGAAAAAGCGGGAGTTGCAGAGATTAAGTGTTTGGGCGAGGAATTCGATCCGAACTTCCACAATGCAGTGATGACAGAAGACAGTACCGAATATGAAAGCGGTAAAGTCACAGCGGTCCTGCAGAAGGGATATACTCTGAACGGGAGAGTGGTGAGACCGGTAATGGTCAAGGTATCAAACTGATGCTTGTAAACGATTTTTCCTGTGCATCAGATTAACACTGAGGTGCCGGACGAGAAGCTCCGGCGCAATAAAAATTTTGAATGAAAACTTGAAAATCAAGGAGGAACATAAAATGGCTAAAGTAATTGGTATCGATTTAGGAACAACAAATAGCTGCGTAGCAGTATTAGAAGGTGGCGAACCTACCGTTATCGCCAATGCAGAAGGTATGAGAACAACTCCGTCCGTTGTTGCTTTTAAGAAAGATGGCGAAAGATTAGTCGGCGAAACGGCTAAAAGACAGGCAGTTACAAACCCTGAAAGAACGATCGCTTCTATCAAGAGACACATGGGCGAAGATTATAAAGTAACTATTGATGGTAAAGATTATACACCGCAGGATATTTCCGCAATGATCCTTACCAAATTAAAAAATGACGCAGAAGCTTATTTAGGCGAAAAAGTAACGGAAGCAGTTATCACTGTACCGGCTTACTTCTCCGATGCACAGAAACAGGCAACCAAGGATGCTGGCAGAATCGCAGGTCTTGATGTAAAGAGAATCATCAACGAGCCGACAGCGGCTTCTCTGGCATATGGTCTTGATAAAGAAGAAGGATCCCATAAGATCCTGGTATACGACCTTGGCGGTGGTACTTTCGATGTATCCGTTCTGGAATTAGGCGACGGCGTATTTGAAGTACTGGCTACCAACGGTGATACACACCTGGGCGGCGATGACTTTGATGATGTATTAATGAACTACCTGGCAGATAATTTTGCGAAGGAACACGGCGTAGATTTAAGAGCTGACAAGATGGCTCTGCAGAGATTAAAAGAAGCAGCAGAAAAAGCAAAGAAAGAACTTTCCGGTTCTCAGACAGTAAACGTAAATCTGCCGTTCATTACCGTGACTGCTGATGGTCCACTTCACATGAATGAAGATATTACCAGAGCGAAATTCGATCAGCTGACAGAACACCTGGTACAGAGAACGATTGAACCGATGAGAAAAGC